>NZ_JADKPY010000076.1:0-53464 GCF_015351505.1 Acinetobacter sp. SK-43 | reverse complement strand
ATACTCAGTATGGATACAAATAATAGTTTCAATTGCATCTTCGAACTCTCAACTCTTCAAGATTTTAATTGTTATGGAAGTATTTTAATGTGGATTCAGACATGCTAACAGATTTTATGAGTAATGATGATGAATGATACCAATGAACTACAACGCCAAATTCTTGAAGTCGTCGCTTTAATTCCATTTGGAAAGGTCGCTACCTATGGACAAATTGCTCAACTAGCTGGGCTACCAAAACATGCCCGTCTTGTAGGTACAGTTTTAAAGAATTTAGATGAAGGAAGTCATCTTCCATGGCATCGGGTAATTAATTCACAAGGTAAAGTGAGTACAATAAACTTAGATGAAAATGGTGAAAATCGACAATTAAAACTATTAAAAAATGAAGGTATTTTGTTAGAGAATCACAAAATTAAATTAAAAGATTATCAATGGATATTTTAATTATGTGCTTAAAAATAAATAATTTATTCAATCGAATCAAATCACGTTAATAAGTAAATTATAGGTCTGACTTATTAAAATAATTTAAAAAACTGCATGCCTGAAATTGGGCATGCGGTTTTTATTTAGATTAACGATAATCTTAAATCAGCGAACGATTAGAACAGGAATATGACTTTCCCCCAAAACTTTCTGAGCAACGCTACCTAAAATAAACTTTTTAAATCCAGTTCTACCATGAGAACCCATGATAATTAAATCCACTTCAAGATTTTGAGCAGCTTTAATAATTTCCTCATGAACTGAAAAACCTTCTACAACTTGTGTTGCAACTGTTTGTCCTAATTCTTCAAATTGTTTTTGAGCTTTCGTTAAATTTTCCTGAACATAAGATCGCACACGTTCAATTAGTTCATTGCTTTGCCCCATACGTAAATACGCATCTGCTAAATATGGGTCTAAAGTCATTACTTGAACCAAAGTAATTTGGCTATTTAAAGCTTTAGCAAGTTGTGCTGCTTGCTGAATGACATTTGCTGAAATTTCAGAGTCGTCGATAGCGACAAGAATTTTTTGATAAGCCATGATAAATACTCCTTATTATTACACTTTGATTCGCTTCTAAATTTTTTTTTAAAATAAAAACTATACTTTCATATTAAACTTATTATTCGCATAATAAAACCTAGTAATTTCATAAGAATAATTGTTGGTTTTAAATGTTTTTATGTTTTTAATTATTTGAAAAATATAAGAATATTGAAATTGTATAAGGTGTATTGTAAAGTTAATTATTTTATAGACTTTTGTCTAAATATGAGCGTAAACCATCAAGTTGATCAGTTTGTAATAGTTCTCTAATTTTTAAAATCTGCTTTTCATCTAGCTCATAGAGTTTTAAAGAAAGTAGTCTTTCAATATCTGTTTCAGAAAAACGATACTTAATAATTTTAGCAGGTACACCGCCTACAATTGCATAAGGTGGGACATCTTGAGTGACTATAGCTCCTGTGGCAATCACAGCACCTTCACCGAGTTTAACACCTTGCATGATCATGGCTCTGCTTCCAATCCAGCAGCCATCTGCAATTATGGTGTCACCCGCAGGGAGAAAACTGCGTGTATCAAAGGGGAATGTTGAGATCCAGTCTGGTCTATGCAGCTGATTGCCGCCCATCATAATGACACATTCGGCACCGAAGCAAACAAAATTACCAATATAAAGTTGGTCTATTGGTTTATCTGGTGTGGATACTTTGTCATGTAGATAACGTACTACACAACGTTCAAAACCTTGATCCCAATAAGCAGAATAATAGGAATAATTACCTTTAATATGAATATTTGGATTTTTTACAGTTTTCGCAATAAATTCGAACTCACACCAATGTTTAACAGGGGAGTTGATCGAAGTTGAGTCCATTTACATTTCACAGAATAATTTGAGAAGAAAAACCCCTCAAAGGTGAGGGGTTAATTGAGCTTGGAATATTATAGGTATTCCACGCTCACGATTTCGTATTCAACTTCACCTTGTGGTGTTTGAATTTTAGCTTCATCGCCTTCGCTTTTGCCTAATAGGCCACGTGCGATTGGAGAGTTCACTGAGATTTTATTAATTTTAAAATCTGCTTCATCGTCGCCTACGATTTTATAGGTCTTACGTTCTTCAGTATCTAGGTTTTCAATCGTTACCGTAACACCAAATACAACACGACCGTTTTGTTCAAGATCTTTAACGTCAATTACCTGACATGCGCCAAGTTTACCTTCGATATCTTGAATACGACCTTCACAGAAGCCTTGTTGCTCACGTGCTGCATGATACTCAGCATTTTCTTTGAGGTCACCATGCTCACGTGCCTCAGCAATAGCCTGTGTAATACGTGGGCGATCAACTGTTTTTAACTGTTGTAATTCTTTCTCTAAGGCAACCTTGCCTTCAGGAGTCATAGGATAACGTTGCATTTTAGTCCCCTCTAAATTGGTTGGGAAAATACAGGATTAAAAAAAGAAAAAGCCCGCCACCGATAAGGTGACGGGACTTTATCGGTAGAGAATTAACCTACAGTTTGTAAATCTTGCAAGCGGTATACATCCATTGGCAATTTCACAGCAAATGCTTGGCAAACTGCTTCTGCACCATTGATTGTCGTTGTGTAGTACACTTTGCCTTGTAGGGCAGCACGACGAATCATTGCAGAATCGTATTGAGCTTGTTTGCCTTCAGTGGTGTTGACAATAAGATGAATTTCACCATTTTTCAAGCGGTCTACAATGTGTGGACGACCTTCAGTCACTTTATTGACTGCTTCACATTCTAAACCAGCTTCTTGCAATACTTGGTAAGTACCGTTGGTTGCAACAAGTTTGAAACCGTAAGCAATCAATTGTTTAGCGATATTAGCAATATATTTCTTGTCTGATTCACGAACAGATAAGAATGCATATTTCACTTCGCCTTCAGTTGGCAAACCTGGTAAACGTTCATTTGAACCAAGCACAGCTTTGTAGAATGCTTCGCCAAAAGTTTCACCTACACCCATAACTTCACCTGTAGATTTCATCTCAGGTCCAAGCATTGGGTCAACACCTTGGAATTTAGCAAACGGGAATACCGCTTCTTTTACAGCAAAGTGAGTTGGGATGATCTCTTTAGTGAATCCTTGAGATTCTAAAGATTGACCAGCCATACAACGAGCAGCAACTTTCGCTAAAGATTCACCGATACATTTCGATACGAAAGGAACCGTACGTGATGCACGTGGATTCACTTCAAGTACATAAATGTCGTTGCCTTTTACTGCAAACTGAACGTTCATCAAACCTACAACGCCAAGCTCTTTTGCCATCGCAACAGTTTGACGACGCATTTCATCCTGAACTTCTTGTGAAAGAGAGTAAGGAGGAATCGAACATGCTGAATCACCTGAGTGAATACCTGCTTGTTCAATGTGTTGCATGATACCGCCGATCACAACGTCTTTACCGTCTGATACGCAGTCTACGTCAACTTCAGTTGCATCATCAAGGAAACGGTCAAGAAGAACAGGCGCTTCATTTGACGCTTGAACTGCTTCACGAAGGTAACGCTTAAGTTCTTCTTCGTTATATACGATTTCCATTGCGCGACCACCTAATACATAAGATGGGCGAACAACTAGCGGATAACCAACTTTTGCAGCTTCAGAGATACCTTCTTCAGCAGATTTTACAATGCTGTTGTTCGGTTGACGAAGCTGTAGACGTTGAATCATTTGCTGGAAACGTTCACGGTCTTCTGCACGGTCAATCGCATCTGGAGATGTACCAATGATTGGTGTACCGGCTTCTTCCAAAGCACGAGCTAATTTCAAAGGTGTTTGACCACCGTATTGTACGATCACGCCTTTAGGCTTCTCAGTACGTACGATTTCAAGAACATCTTCCAATGTAACAGGTTCGAAGTACAAACGATCTGATGTGTCATAGTCAGTTGAAACAGTTTCAGGGTTACAGTTCACCATGATTGTTTCGTAACCGTCATCACGCATAGCTAGGGCAGCGTGTACACAGCAGTAGTCAAACTCAATACCTTGACCAATACGGTTCGGACCACCACCGATGACCATGATTTTGTCACGGCTTGATGGATTTGCTTCACATTCTTCATCATAAGTTGAATACATGTAAGCTGTACCTGATTCGAACTCAGCAGCACATGTATCAACACGTTTATAAACTGGATATACACCCAAGTTCCAACGTTGTTTACGGAATTGCTTTTGTGAAATACCCATTAAGTCAGCAATACGAAGGTCAGATAAACCTTTGCGCTTGAATGAACGGATATTGTCAGCGTTTAAATCACCAAATCCTAAAGTTTTTACTTGAGCTTCAGTTTTAACGATATCTTCAATTTGGATCAAGAACCAACGGTCAATCTTCGTTGCTTCAAACACTTCATCTAATGAGAAACCATGACGGAATGCATCGGCAACATACCAAATACGATCTGGACCTGGAACTTTAAGCTCTTTTAAGATGATGTCTTTAGCATTTGCTGTACCAACTTCGATTTTTTCATCAAAGCCACTCACACCGACTTCAAGACCACGAAGTGCTTTTTGAACAGATTCTTGGAAGTTACGACCAATCGCCATCACTTCGCCCACAGATTTCATCTGAGTTGTAAGAACAGGCTCAGCTTGTGGGAATTTTTCGAAATTAAAGCGAGGAATCTTGGTTACAACATAGTCAATCGCTGGTTCGAAGCTTGCAGGTGTTACACCGCCAGTGATGTCATTTTTCAATTCATCAAGGGTATAACCAACAGCAAGTTTTGCAGCGATTTTTGCAATCGGGAAGCCTGTAGCTTTAGACGCAAGCGCAGATGAACGAGAAACACGAGGGTTCATCTCGATCACAACCATACGACCATCTTTCGGATTAATACCGAACTGAACGTTTGAACCACCTGTTTCAACACCGATTTCACGCAGAACAGCAACCGATGCATTACGCATGATTTGATATTCTTTATCTGTCAATGTTTGAGCAGGGGCAACAGTGATTGAGTCACCAGTATGCACGCCCATTGGGTCAAAGTTTTCGATCGCACATACGATAATACAGTTGTCGTTTTTATCACGAACAACTTCCATCTCGTATTCTTTCCAACCAATTAATGATTCATCAATCAATAATTGTTTAGTTGGAGAAAGATCGAAACCGCGTTCACAGATTTCAATAAATTCTTCTTTATTGTATGCGATACCACCACCAGAACCACCCATCGTGAATGACGGACGAATGATCACTGGGAAGCCGAAACGTGCTTGAATTTCCAATGCATGTTCCATGCTTTCAGCAACATCAGCACGAGGACATTCAAGTCCAATTTTACGCATTGCGATGTCAAAAAGTTTACGATCTTCTGCTTTTTCAATCGCTTCTTTTGATGCACCAATCAATTCAACGTTATATTTTTCTAAAATACCGTTAGCATCTAATGCAAGTGCACAGTTCAATGCAGTTTGACCACCCATCGTTGGGAGAACTGCATCTGGGCGTTCTTTTTCAATAATTTGTGCAACTGTCTGCCAAGTGATCGGCTCGATATAAGTTGCATCCGCCATTGAAGGATCGGTCATGATGGTCGCTGGGTTAGAGTTCACCAAAATAACACGGTAACCTTCTTCACGAAGCGCTTTACATGCTTGTGCACCAGAGTAGTCAAACTCACACGCCTGACCAATGACAATAGGACCAGCACCAATAATTAAGATGCTTTTAATATCCGTACGTTTAGGCATTATTCGCTCCTTAATTACTTCTTAGCTGCTTCGATAAGTTCGATGAAATGATCGAACAACGGAGCGCAATCATGTGGACCAGGACTCGCTTCAGGGTGACCTTGGAAGCTAAATGCTGGTTTGTCAGTGCGATGAATACCTTGGTTTGTACCATCAAACAATGAACGATGTGTTACTTTTAAGTTTGAAGGTAAGGTGCTTTCATCAACTGCAAAGCCATGGTTTTGAGAAGTAATCATCACTGTACCATTCTCAAGGTTTTGTACAGGATGGTTGGCGCCGTGATGACCATGATTCATTTTCATCGTCTTCGCACCAGAAGCAAGCGCTAAAATTTGGTGACCTAAACAAATACCAAAGACTGGTAATGTTGTGGTTTCAACAATGGTTTTAACTGCTTCGATTGCATAGTCGCATGCTGCTGGATCACCAGGACCATTTGACAGGAAAACGCCATCTGGATTTAAAGCAAGGACTTTTTCAGCAGGTGTTTGTGCAGGAACAACTGTTAATTTACAGCCGCGATCTGCGAGCATACGTAAGATGTTGGTTTTGACACCATAATCATATGCAACAACATGATATTTAAGTTCTGGTTGGGTAAAACCTTTGCCTAATGCCCAAGAACCTTCAGTCCATTCGAAACCTTCAGGGTCACAGCATTCTTTAGCAAGATCAAGACCATTTAAACCACCGAATTCACGTGCTTTGGCGATAGCTTCTTCTTCTGTAATATTTTCGCCAGCAAGGATACAACCGTTTTGTGCTCCTTTTTCACGTAAGATACGAGTTAACTTTCGTGTGTCAATATCTGCGATTGCAACAACATTATGTTGTTGTAAATATTCGCTAAGTGATTGCTCAGAACGGAAGTTACTGTGTAATAGTGGAAGATCACGAATAATTAAACCATTCGCCCATACTTTATGGATGCGACCTGATTCAACGTCTTCACTATTACAGCCAGTATTTCCGATATGAGGATAAGTCAACGTAACAAGTTGCTGTGCGTAACTTGGGTCAGTCAAAATTTCTTGATAACCAGTCATGGCAGTATTAAAAACGACTTCACCAGTCGTACTACCCGATGCACCGATAGACGTTCCTTTAAAGATCGTTCCATCTGCGAGGGCTAAAATGGCGGGGGTGCTCAAACCAAAGCTCCTGAACTAAAACCACAAAAATAGGGCTGTAAAAAAGCGAGTAGACATAAAAAAAGGTAGGCTGTCTTTAAAAACATGCCCCTCCTTCCAGTCTGCTCGCTTGTAACTTAACAGCGCATTATACGCATGAGTCTCTGAAAAGTCTATGTGTTTATTTATTAAAGTGAGTTAAAAGTACACGTGTAAAAAAAGAGGAGCAGAAGAGAGTGTCTATTGCAAAATAACTCATTCTTCTAAGTATAGAATGAGATATTATGCAAATTGTTAGACAATTTTTGCCTGATTCGATGCTGAAGCGATTTATCTTATACCTAGGCAAAAAATCAACAATCAGTATAGAGGGGAATCAAAATGGCTGAGAATCAAGCGCCGACAACTGCTGAAGAAGTGAAAGAAGTTGCTGTCGAGAAAACGGCTAAAGCTAAAGAAACTGTTGCTGCAAAAACAGCAGAAGTGAAAGAAGTTGTAGCTGAAAAGACTGCTGAAGTTAAAGAAGCAGTTGCAGAGAAAACAGCAAAAGCGAAAGAAGTTGTAGCTGAAAAGACTGCTAAAGCGAAAGAAGTAATTGCTGAAACTCAAGAACAAGCGAAAGAAGTAATTGCTGAAACTCAAGAGCAAGTGAAAGAAGTGATTGCTGAAACTCAAGAAAAAATTGAGACTGAAGCTAAAGAATTGAATCAAAATATTCAAAATCAATTGACTCAAATCAAGCAAGATTTACTTCAACGTATTGAAGTGATCAAATCACAATTAAATTCTTCTCAAGGTAACTTGTTTGAATTAAAGAATGCGTTGAAAACTGAGTTAAATGCTTTAATTGAAGATTTAACGAAAGTAAGCAAAGAATTAAAAGATGATATTAGCCAAATCTCTGTTAAGCACAAAGATACGCTAGTTGGCAGTTTTAAACGTACTAAAGATCAAGCTGTAGAAGCTTGGAACAAAGTTCGTGCTAGTTAATTACTAGCCAATAAAAAAGCGAGATATATTCTCGCTTTTTTATTGATTAAAATTGATGTAGCCAATCACGTTTGTTGTGAAAATCGGCTTGAGGGCTACTGTGCTGCATTGCAAAATAATGCATACCTTGTGTGGTATTTAATACAGCAGTTAAACCTACATATAAATCTGACCACTTCAACTTATTGCTTTGCATAAATTGAGTAAGGTCTAAACTTACATTTAATCCGTAATGGGTTTTCTGTAAGTGATTTAGCTCAATATCATATGCAGGAAGTGGCGGTATATTTTCAGGGAATCGGTATTCTTCAAATTGATAAGCTTGCCAAGCTTGAGAAGGGGAAAGATTAATTTCTCTATAGAAATCTTCATCTTTCACACCTACAAAAATTTCAAAACACGTTTGTTCCCATAAAAAGTCGAGGCGAGGATGTGCTGCGACGAGATCGGGATAAATTAAAAACTGATTTGGGTCACGAACCCAAAAACCAACATTTATAGTCGCTGGTGTTTGTTGCTCAATCGCTCCAACAACGGTAATTGCACTAAAACGATCGAAAGCAGAGAGTTCATAACTTGCCATAGCCTGATTACTTGCTTAAATGTGCAAAACGAACGAGATTTGAGAGATTTTGATTTTGTTTGTCCGCTTTCTTATAAAGCAAAACAATTTTACCAATTTTTTGTACTGATTCAGCGCCTGTAGCTTCAACAAGTGCATCAATTACAGCTGCACGATCTTCACGATCTTCACCCGCGATTTTAACTTTGATAAGTTCATGATCATTCAAAGCGCGATTTGTTTCTTCAATTACGTTTTCTGTCAAACCCTGACCACCAATCATAACAACTGGATTCAGCGCGTGGCCAATTTGACGTAAACGTTTGCGCTCATGGATAGATAAAGCCGCCATTTAAAAAATACCTGATTTGAAAAACGAACTAGTATAACTCGCATCCTGTTTCTAAGATAGTTTAATGGGGCTTGTGGATGGATAAAAATAATCAAAAATAAGAGAAATATCCAATCTAGATGATCGAAAAAAATCTGTAAAAGTTCGTGTGAATGAAGTACATCCGTACTGTAATGAGAGTAATTTTCACGTACAATGACTAATCAGAAGTTTTTTGAAATTTAGTGAGTTATGGCGACACGCATTACCAATCAAAAATTGTCTAAAAGCAGTCGTGCATGGATGAGAGAGCACTTGGATGATCCTTTTGTGAAAAAAGCACAAAAAGAAGGTTATCGCGCTCGTGCAGCATATAAATTACTTGAAATCCAAGAAAAATATAAAATGATCAAACCAGGAATGACGGTTGTCGATCTTGGTGCAGCACCAGGTAGTTGGTCACAAATCGCTGGAAAGCTGGTTGGTTCTAATGGTCTAGTAATTGCTTCAGATATTTTACCAATGGATGCACTTCCTGACGTGACTTTCTTACAAGGTGACTTCCGAGAGGAAGAAGTTTTTGAAAAATTGTTAAATATTTTAAATGGACGTCAAGTTGACGTTGTAATTTCTGATATGGCCCCCAATACATCAGGTAATAGGGCTGTTGATCAACCGCGCCAAATTTATCTTTGTGAATTGGCTTTGGATTTTGCTCAAAAAGTTTTAGGACCAAATGGACAATTTATTGTTAAAGTGTTCCAAGGTTCGGGTTTTGACGAATTCAGAAAGCAAGTGGTCGATAGTTTTGATGTATTAAAAACAGCTAAACCTGAGGCGTCTCGTGCTCGATCAAAAGAGGTTTTTTTGATTGGACAAGGTCGTAAAAAGGCATTGCAATAAAAGTGTACTTGCCAAGTTGTTAAAAATTGTGCATTTTGTACCTTTTAAGTTTTTTGCAACGCAAATTCATTGCTGTTTTTGTGAAGGTCAGCCAAGATTAGGTATGATCAAATTAGATTGATATGGGAATAAAGCCTTGAGCGATTACTTCAAGAATGCCGTATTGTGGCTCATCATACTCGGTGTTCTGATTTTGATTTTTAGCAACGTCAGTGACCGCAATAAGCCTGCCGCGATGAAATATTCTGATTTCGTAGCAGCAGTTAATGCTGGGCAGATTAAACAAGTCACAATTGACGGTTTAAATATTAGCGGTGAAAAAACCAATGGTTCTTCATTTGAAACGGTTCGCCCGCAAGTTGAAGACACTGAGTTGCTACCAAGCTTGAACAAACAAAATGTTGTAGTTGAGGGGACAGCTCCGCAACGTCAAGGCATTTTGATGCAACTTCTCATTGCGAGTTTCCCAGTATTGCTCATCATTTTATTATTCATGTTCTTCATGCGTAATATGGGCGGTGGCGCTGGTGGCAAAAACGGTCCTATGAGTTTTGGTAAGTCAAAAGCAAAAATGTTATCTGAAGATCAAATCAAGGTAACGTTTACTGATGTTGCAGGTTGTGACGAAGCAAAACAAGAAGTCGTTGAAATTGTCGATTTCTTAAAAGATCCAGCAAAATTCAAACGTCTTGGTGCAACTATTCCACGTGGTGTGTTAATGGTTGGTCCTCCAGGTACAGGTAAAACATTATTAGCTAAAGCAATTGCTGGTGAAGCTAAAGTTCCTTTCTTTAGTATTTCTGGTTCTGATTTCGTTGAAATGTTTGTTGGTGTTGGTGCTTCACGTGTTCGTGATATGTTCGAACAAGCTAAACGTCATGCACCATGTATCATTTTCATTGATGAGATTGATGCTGTAGGTCGCCATCGTGGTTCAGGTACAGGTGGTGGTCATGATGAACGTGAACAAACTTTGAACCAAATGCTTGTAGAGATGGACGGTTTTGAAGGCAATGAAGGTGTGATCGTAATTGCTGCCACAAACCGTGTAGATGTATTGGATAAAGCTTTACTTCGTCCAGGTCGTTTTGACCGTCAAGTGATGGTAGGGTTACCTGACATTCGTGGTCGTGAGCAAATCTTAAATGTTCATTTGAAGAAATTACCTTCAGTGACTGGTGTGGATGTTAAAGTCCTTGCACGTGGTACACCAGGCTTCTCTGGTGCGCAACTAGCAAACTTAGTGAATGAAGCTGCATTGTTCGCTGCTCGTCGTAACAAGAACACTGTCGACATGCATGATTTCGAAGATGCAAAAGACAAAATCTACATGGGTCCTGAACGTAAGTCGATGGTGATTCGTGAAGAAGAACGTCGTGCTACTGCGTACCATGAAGCGGGTCATGCCATCGTTGCTGAAATCTTGCCTGGTACTGATCCTGTGCATAAAGTAACGATTATGCCACGCGGTTGGGCTTTGGGTGTGACATGGCAGCTGCCTGAACAAGACCAAACTAGCCATTATAAAGATAAGATGTTGAATGAGCTTTCAATCTTATTTGGCGGTCGTATTGCTGAAGAAGTTTTCATTAATCAAATGTCAACTGGTGCTTCAAACGACTTCGAACGAGCGACTAAAATGGCTCGTGCGATGGTAACCAAATATGGTATGTCAGAAAGACTTGGCGTCATGGTCTATGAAGATGAAAACCAAAATGGTTTCTTTGGAAATGTTGGTAGTCGTACAATTTCTGAAGCTACTCAACAAAAAGTAGATGAAGAAGTTCGTCGTATTCTTGATCAACAATATAAAGTAGCTCGTGATATTTTGGAAAATAATCAAGATATCGCACATGCTATGGTTAAAGCCTTGATGGAATGGGAAACGATTGATCGTGACCAAATTCGTGACATCATGGAAGGGCGTGAACCCCGTCCACCAAAAGTATATGTTGCTGAGAATCCTGTGGCTGCATTTGAACCACCAAAAGATGGTCCATCTACGCCACCACCATTACCAGCAATGGGTTAATACTTTGAAATTTAAAAGAGCAACTTAGGTTGCTCTTTTTTTATGTTCTAAAAAAATATTAATAAAATGAGCATTTGTTAGCTTGGAAATTGCAACTTTATTATTCTATTGAAAATAAATCATCAGCTTGCGCACTTCAGTCTTGTTAATATATACAAACTAGAGAGAGGAGTGTCTAAATGCAGTTGATGCCATTACCAAATTGTCAGTTGAAGTGTGGTCGTTTAAGTTTAGATTTATCTCAACCTCAAATTATGGGTATTCTGAACGTAACTCCTGATTCTTTTAGCGATGGTGGGTTGCATCATCAAAAAGATCAAGCAGTACAACGTGCGTTACAAATGATTGAGCAGGGCGCTACTATCATTGATATAGGCGGAGAATCTACCCGTCCAAATGCTTCACCAGTCGAACTAGAAGAAGAAATTCGCCGTGTGATTCCTGTGGTTAAAGCATTATCAAAACACGATGTGATCATGTCGATTGATACCAGTCAGCCCGAGGTGATACGTGCGGCAGTGAAAGCAGGTGCACATATTTGGAACGATGTTCGTGCACTCACACGTCCCCAAGCATTAGAAACGGCTGCCGAATTGAATATACCTGTAGTGTTGATGCATATGCGTGGTGAGCCGACTAATATGAATCAGTTAGATCAATATGAAAATGTGACAGAGGACGTGATTCAAGAATTACAACAGCGTCTAGATCAAGCTGTTCAAGTTGGAATCAAGCCTGAAAATATTATTCTCGATCCTGGTTTTGGTTTTGCTAAAAATGCTCAACAGAACTTTCAATTACTAAACGAGTTTTGGAAACTGAATCGCATGGGATTTCCTTTGCTATCTGGTTTATCTAGGAAAAGATTTATTGGTGATGCATTAGCAGGTATACCAGCACAAGAGCGTACAGTAGGGAGTGTCATGGGACATATGTTAAGTATCCAGCAAGGTGCGAGTATTGTTCGCGTACATGATGTTAAGGCGACTAAAGATGCAATCAATGTTTGGAATAGAATGTTGTTCAGTTCATTGTAATTTAAGAGAAATTATGAAGATAAAGATACATTAACATACGGTGTATCTTTATTTTTTTACGTAGAATATTAAGCAAAAGACATATCTAAAAAAATTGAAATTAGATCTAGGGGTTTTAAGATGTATCAATCAAAGAAAATTTTGAGTTTAGCAGTACTCAGTTCTATGCTCGTTGCTTGTGGTAATCCAGTCAGGGAAACAGGCATTGTTGCTATGTCACCGCCGCCGACTGCGCACATGTCTTCGGAAATGGCACGTAAGATGGTTACACCGTCTTACATAGCTGCAATCCCTGCACCTGAGCGAGTAAAACTTGAGGTAAACACAGAAAAATATCAAAAGAATGAAGTCAATCCAGTTCATCGCGTAGCTGAGCAAGCAGTTTCTACTTTTAGTATAGATGTCGATACAGGAAGTTATACCAATACAAGACGTTTTCTGAATGATGGTCGCTTGCCTCCTGTTGATGCTATTCGTGTCGAGGAAATGATTAATTATTTTGATTATCAATATCCTCAACCTGTTGGAATCCATCCATTTTCAGTGACAACGGAAACTGTTGATTCTCCATGGAAAGAAAATGCCAAATTAATCAAAATTGGCATTCAAGCAAAAGATTTATCAGTCAAACAGTTACCTGCTGCTAATCTTGTTTTTTTAGTCGATGTTTCAGGCAGTATGGATGATCCAGATAAATTGCCATTAGTGAAGCAAACATTAAGAATCTTAACTGAACAGCTTCGTCCCCAAGATAAAGTAACGATTATTACTTATGCGAGCGGGGAAAAATTAGTTTTAGAACCCACCTCAGGTGATCAAAAAGATAAAATTCTTCGTGTAATTGATGAGCTACGTGCGGGTGGGGCTACATCAGGAGAGCAGGCGATACAACTAGCTTACAAACAAGCTGAAAAAGCATTTATTAAAAATGGAATCAATCGCATTTTATTAGCCACGGATGGCGATTTTAATGTTGGAATTACAGATTTTAGTACCTTAAAAGCTATGGTGGCTGAGAAGCGTAAAAGTGGAGTTTCTTTGACTGCATTAGGTTATGGTACAGGTAATTACAATGAAGAATTAATGGAGCAAATCGCTGATGCAGGCGATGGTAATTACTCTTATATCGACAATAAGAATGAAGCCAAAAAAGTCGTGCAACGTCAGTTATCATCAACATTAGCCACTGTTGCTCAAGATGTTAAAATTCAAGTTGAATTTAACCCAGCAACTGTTAAAGAATATCGATTAGTTGGTTATGAAAATCGTATGTTGAAACAGGAAGATTTCAATAATGATAAAGTTGATGCTGGAGACATTGGTGCAGGACATAATGTCACAGCACTATATGAAATTATTCCTGTGGGTCAGCAAGGCTGGAATAATGATTCACGCTATCAAGCAAGCACAAAAATCGATGCTTCAAAGAAAACAGAATATGCATTTGTAAATTTGCGCTATAAATTGCCAAATCAAGATAAAAGCATCTTATTGAATCAAGCTGTTCAGCTTGGTAGCAAGCCTCTAGAAAAAGCCAATAGTGATACAAGATTTGCGATTGCAGTAGCTTCCTATGCACAGCAATTAAAAGGTGGACAATATAATGGTGCAATGGGCTGGGATCAGATTATTCAACTTGGTCAGCAATCTACTCAACCTGATCCATACCAAATGCGTGCAGAGTTCGTAGAGCTTGCTAAGATCGCCAAGAATTTAAGTGCACGAAAAGATTAAAATCTGTTTTCTAAAAAGCGGTTGATAGAGCCGCTTTTTTTATGCCTAAATATCGTGCTTTACATGAGATTGTGATATAAGCATGTCGTTTTATTGATGTATTCATTTTTATGTTTGAAAATTTACTTCTCCCGATGTTTGATGATGATTATTATCCCGATATTCTAGTGGCTGAAATCAAACAACATATTAAGCAATTTTCAAAGAAAGTCAGTCGGTCTGATTTATCTGAAATGGAAATTTACGCAGTAGCTCATCAAACGATCAAAGAAATCAATGAGATGAAACCTCAGTTTGAAGATTTAGAGTCAAGTTTAGATGATACAGCCGCAGATTATATCGCTGAAGCTATGATGATGATTGTTCAAGATGCAGGTTATCTTGATATCGAAATGGAAGAGTTAATTGCCAATCGAGAGTGGTAATCACACTCTCGATATAATTATTTAATAATTACTGCTGAGTTACCTCTTTTTCACTCCATAATTTAGGTAACTTTATTTGGCCAGAAATCCAAGCTTCAACTTTGTTCTGTTTTACTCTTTTGTAATATTTACTTTGACTATGAACGAGTAGCCCAATCGTATCTCCTTGTTGAAGATGGGTATTAATGCTTGGTAACTCAACATCTTGATAATTCTGTGTCTTTAAATTTAATCCAGAAACAATTTGGTCATAAAGCTGCTTACGTTTTGGGTTAAATGGCGTTGTTTGTTCATTAAGAGTCTTATATTTCCCTGTTTGAGCTGACTTGACTGCCATTGAAATAAACAAAGTTGCATCATCATTTTCTGTTTCGACAGCAAGTGACAATAAAGACGATCCTGTGATGAAGCTTTTTTGCTTTGCTGTATGGATAGGAATAAATACATCCTGAGTTGTGTTTGGTGCAATCCATGTTTTGTTCAAATCGTAGGATGTAATTGCTTTTAAATCATTGATTTGGATTACTGGACTTTGATCAATACAGACTTCAGGAAGTTCAGATGATGAATTTTGATCTTTTAGTTTGAGGTCGAACCAGCTTATTATGGTTTTTTGTAAATCGTAGCTCTTTTGATTCCCACAACGAATAGATTTTCCAATATACCAAAAAGGTGTACTGCCCAAAGGAGAGTGTTGAGCAAATGGCTGTAGATGCCCACCTTCGACACCGATCAAATGAACTTGACGATTCGCTTCTTGCAAGCATTTTGTTGCTTTCACACCTTCATTAAATGGGAAAAGTACATCTCTAAATCCCTGAATAATTAAAGCATCAGCCTGAGGACGTTGTTCACGTTGGCAAAACCAGCTAGCTTGATGTGTTTTTAGAAAATCATAAATGGAAGGGTTGAGTTGTGGCTGTTGAGTATCTCGATATGCTTGTTTTAATTCTGGGTCGAATTTGTTCCAGTTCCACCAGTCTCCAATCAGATTTAAGAAATCAATCCAATTACTTTTTGGCACACCATTTGGGGCTAAACTTTCAACAATATCGTACCATGTCGTAATAGGAACAATTGCTTGTAATCGTTTGTCTAAAGCTGAAGCAATATATTGCACACCACCTGCATAGGATTCACCAATCATTCCAGCACGAACACCATTTTGATTTTTAGCCAGTTGCGGTAAATTTTGTTCAGCCCAATTTAAAATCGTAATGACATCTTGTGCTTCTTTTTCAGGGTCTGTTAAGCGAATCTTTCCTTGACTCCCCCCATGTCCTCGTTGATCAAAACTGATGACCCAATAGCCTTTTTTCCAAGCTGATTTGGCAACCTGCCCAGTTGGAAGTAGAAAACCATACAAGCTTAGTTCAGGGCGCTTCATGCGAGATAGGCCGAAACCATGTGTATGGAGGATTAATGGGGCAGTTTGATTTGTTGATAGTTTGGGTTGATAGACGGTAAAAGCAATCAAGGTTCCATCAGAAGCTTTTGTTTTGACTTGATAATAACGTTGTTTTAGCTCAGTCGTATGAGCTTTAGAAATTTGATTTGGTTGAACAGTGGCATGCACACAGCCTTGTAAAATCAAAAATACAGCCAACCAAATCCATAAAAGGCTACTACGCATTGATTCTTTCATCCTTGAATAAATCTTTCTATAAGTAGTGTAACTGTAGCATAGCGGGTTATGCTATCGACGAGTCGGTCATTTTACTGACCAACTCGAGTTCTGATTAGCTAGTATTTAGTTCTAGGATAGGTATACGCAAAAAGACCAAAACACAGCAAGCCCAATCCAGTAACCAAATATAAATGGATTTGCTCATGATTAAATAAGGTGCCCCAAATTGTTGCCAGTACTGGTGTAATAATCGTAATGAGCATGACTGTTGTTGGATTGAGTTTTTGGACTAAGTGGAAATAAAAAATCATAGCCAAAACTGAAGAGCACAAAGCACTATAGAGTAAAGCTATAGAGGTTTGAATGCTTGACAGCTCTGTTGGAATTGCTGACAGAAAAAAGGGAAGTAGGCATACATAACCTAACCATGACACGATCGTTGAACCTGTCATTTGAATGATAGGGTGTATACCAGCTCCAACTCGTGCAATTGCAAACATAGATAATACATAGAGCATCACTGCAATGATTTCATAAATCACGCCAACAAGATCAAGTTGAATATCGCGTGAACCGATACCCATTGTCAGTAACAAGCCTATAAAGGCAATCGTCAGACCAAACCATTGGCGGTTATGAAATCGTTCTTGTTTAAGGATAAAAACTGAAATCAAACCTGTCCATAAAGGTGCTGTTCCATAAATGATTGAAATCATGCTCGATGAAACTCGAGTTGCTCCCATATAGCAAAATGTCATAGAACCAAATAATCCTAATGCACCTGCGAGATAACTCATCAGTGCCTGTTTACTGAGGGTTAATTTAAGTCGAAAGCAGACTAAACAAATGAGTGCTAAAGGAATGGCCAAACTGAATCGGATAAATAAGCCCCACGCCCAATGAATCTCATGCACGGTCCAGACGGCTGCTAATGGAGTGAGCGACCAAATCAATACAACCGCAATAAATTGCCCGACTGTAGCAAGGCGAGGGTGAAACATCGCTACAGTCGGCGAAGTCTGTGTTGGTGAAATAAAATTCTTTTGTTGTAACTGTGTCATTTGATAACTTCCTTATGGATAGGTTTTTTTATGCAATAAAAAAGGTCGCTGTTGAGGCGACCTTTCTGTTGTGAATGTTTTATTTAGTTATTCATTTGATCAACGTTAGAAAAGTTTCCTCGCATAAAAATGCAGACACGTCGCCATGCTGCATAGGCTGAGACGCGATGCGAAATTTGTACTAAGCGTGGAGAAAAACTTTTCGATTTAGTCATAAGAGGTTTAACTGAATATTTGTAATTTTTATAACATAAGATATGTCTAAAAAATAGTCGTATTTATAGTGGCAATAAAATAGATTTAAGGAAAATCATATTTTAAAAATTGATTATTAAATAGAATTTCTCATAATAAACAGATCGGGCTACATTGAAGTATTAATTTGTCTAATTTAGAAATTTTCGCCGTTTTAATTAGTATTATTGGCGTTAGCTTAACCATAAAGCGAAATATGTGGTGTTGGGGATTTAATGTATTCGCATGTGTTCTCTATGCATATCTTTTTTTTAATTTTAAGCTCTATGGCGAAACGATTCTACAGTTCTTCTTTGTAGGTATGAATCTATATGGATTGTATGTATGGCTGACAGGAAAACGCCAAGATCATGAAATTCGCGTTGAAACAATAAATATAAAATCGGTGTATCTGCAGATAATTTTAGCGTCGATTGGTGGTTTGTGCTTCGGTGTGTTCCTTAAGCAATTTACGGATGCATCTGTTCCAATGCTGGATTCACAGTTAGCAGCATTTAGTTTACTAGGAACCTATTGGACAAGTCGAAAATATATTGAGACTTGGATTTTATGGATCGTCGTTGATATTGTTTATGTGGGTATGTTTATCTATAAAGAGTTACTATTAACAGCAGGCTTGTATGCGGTATTTGTAGGTTTAGCGGCTTATGGTTGGTGGCAATGGCAACAGGTAAAGCGCAATCAAATTGCGATGTAAGGAAATGGGTAGTCTAAAACTACCCATTTTTGATTTATTGTGCAATGGTATTTAAATAACTTTGTACTGCTTTACGCCCAATAGCAGGATCATCAGTAAATACACCGTCAACACCTGCTTTAAAGTAGAGTTGCATTTCTTTGATAGAGCCAGACTCACAACGTTCGTCAGCTTTTGAGCTGCATTTTAATGATTCAGCCAAGAAATTATTCTCAGGTCTGAAAGTATAAGGATGAACCTTTAAACCGACTTCGTGTGCATCTTTTATAAAGGATGTGGTTGCAGTCATGCTTGCATCTTTAAAGACATATACTTTCCATGGTCCAACACCATTTGCATAGCTTGCCACTTCTTTTAAGCCTTGAGCGGTTGCCATATCTCCATATGTTGTCGAGATTTGTTTAGCAACATAGTCTGCTGGTCGAGCTGATTGTTCATCGTAAAGCTGGATGAGTTGTGCGTGTTTGAGGCTCTTGTGCAAATCTAACTGTTGTTTAAGGTATTTTAAATTGCTTACTTCAAATGATTGAAGATAGATTGGAGCAATATCTCGACTGTATTTATATTTAGATAAAGTTTGAAGTAAACGATCTTCCATTGCTAGATTTTGATTTTGGAAATATGTTGGATGTTTCGTTTCTATATATAAGCCGACAATCTTGCCGGTTTTTTCGTAATGAGCATCAGCAAGTTCAATAATTTGCTCTAGAGTCGGAACTGGATATAAATCATTGTATTTAGTATTTTCTGGTCGATACTGTGGAATTCGTTCACGCGCTTTCAGTTGCTGTAGCTCATTTAAGGTAAAGTCTTCTGTAAACCAGCCTTCAATACTTACGCCGTCAATGACTTTAGTTTTTTTACGATTAGCAAATTCTGGCAATTCTGCAACATTGGTTGTTCCACTAATTTCATTTTCATGACGTGCGACTAACACACCATCTTTGGTCGAAACTAAATCGGGTTCAATGAAATCTGCACCATCTTCGATAGCTTTTTGATAGGAGGCGAGAGTGTGTTCTGGACGTAGAGCACTAGCACCACGATGACCAACGACTAAGATTTTCGGTAGCTCATAATTCGGTTGTTTGGAGTTGGTTTGATCATTATTGTCATCATTACAACCAACTAAACTGAGTAAGCTCAGGCAAATCACTGCTTTTTTTAACATAAATCGACTCTTTCATTTTTAATTAAAGCAGTCAGTGTGCAAATTAAATTTATCAAACGGATGACAATAAGATGATAATTTTATGAATTTTTTATAGATAAAAATAAACCCAGCTTAATCTATTGATCAAACTGGGTGAGATAATAATTTTCTTAGGATTTATTTTCCCAGTAGGGCCAATTTGCCTCAGGTGTAAAACGATAATCTTGATCTAGCCAATACGAATGATTGGAAGAGGATTTATCTTTCAAGCCCATGATATGCATTAAATTCTGATCCAGTTCAGCAGTATTGAGATTTGTGTCTTTATTCACGCCTGTTAAATTTAACTTATCCGACCACATGATGACAGGAACTTGGTAGCCTGCTTTGGTCGTTGGGCTATGACCAGCATAATCTAGTTCATGTCCAACTTCATTACCGTGATCTGAAACTACCGTGAAAGACCTAAAATCAGGTAAATGATCAGCTCTTAAAGTGTCCAGCATTTTTGCCAATAAATGATCTTCATATAGCACTGCAT
This sequence comes from Acinetobacter sp. SK-43, assembly GCF_015351505.1. NCBI lineage: Bacteria > Pseudomonadati > Pseudomonadota > Gammaproteobacteria > Moraxellales > Moraxellaceae > Acinetobacter > Acinetobacter sp. SK-43. The sequence continues at coordinate 33,242 of NZ_JADKPY010000076.1, read as the reverse complement.
TGTCATAATCATTACGTAAGGAACGAATCCAAGGATCGATATTTCGTGCTTTTAAATCTGATTCAACACGATCATTACTATTACTATTAAATTTATTGAATGTCGTTGGGTAGCGTTCTTGGTAATTAGGATGAGTCCCGATCAGATGTAAAATAATAAGCTTCTTCTCGACGGGATCAGCAAGTGCCTGCTGGTAAATAGGGAGTAAATTTTCATCTAAAGATGAGCTGCTACGACCTGAACGGGTATTTTTATAAATGGCTTGATCCGCATAAGAGCCAAACAATGATGATAGATAACTATCATCTTGATTACTTAGCCAATAAATTTTATATCCTGCTGCTCGAGCATAAGCCAATACACTTTCGGGTGAATATTTTTTATGTTCTGATGCAGGGCTTTCAGTCAATAAAACACGTAAAGCATTGATGGTAGATGACGATGGCGAAAATGCATTACAGAAAACTTTAATCTCTGAAAGTCGTTTATTCAACTCAGGAGTGGTATCTCTAGGGTAACCGCAAATGCCAAGATTCAAACTGGTTAAGCTTTCTGAAAGCACTAGGACATGGGTTTGTTTACCTTTGGCCTGTCGCGTCATGACTAGATTTTTTTCAGCACTTAAATCCCATTGCTTATGTACATTCTTATGTTGTTTTACTCGCCCGCGGAAATCTTGAATCTTAGTTTGATATTCTGTCCAAAAAATAAGAGGATGCACCTTGCGAGAAGGTTTCATCAAATAGCTAGTCAGACTTAATACGGTAAGCAAAATGATAAATGAGCGAAAGATTTTACTTTGCCAAATTTGCTCTACATGTTGAACTTTAATTAATTTAAAGACTGCAAAACTATGCAGCGCGATGAGAATAATTAAACTGATAAAAACAGTAGATACTGCGACTGAATGAAGTTGTAGAAATTCCCAAATTTCTTGGCGATTAGTATTGGCAATCGCTTCAATAATAAAGTAGGCTTCACTATCACTACTGAAAAGAAACCATGTACTTGATCTGAGCAGTGAGTCGAGTAAAAAAATAAACCACCACAACAAAGAAAAAATATACCAGTATGTATTTCTTCGTGTGATTGCAAAGTAAGTAAAAATAACGCCTGGTAGGGATAAAAAACCTAGACGTAAACCATCTGATAGGTTTCCTGCAACAATTAACAAACCACCTGTAACGAGAGCAGGCAACAGAATAAGTAGCAGAATATTAAAACTTTTTAAGCTTGCCGTCATAAATGTCAAGTACAATAGGAGAGAGAGCCGAACACGCTAATATCTGTGGAAGTTCTTGACCTGTCAATCTGTATTTGTGAAGTATTTGATTGCGCAGTAAATTAATTTTAAATGTATGATCTTCATTTCAAAATGCTTCATACATTTAAGATGTGAACCTTGTAATAAAATCCATTATTTCTCCTCATTTCCTTCGATTTGAAATGATATGTTAAAAGGCATGGTGTTTGCTTAATTGTTCAGTAATGATCAAGAACTGAACTACTCTTATTAGTCTCATTTAACAATTGACTGTTTCAGAAAATGGAATGAACAGCCATGCTATCCAAGTTTTTTATTGAGCGACCAATTTTTGCCACCGTACTCGCGATTATCGTTATGGCGGTTGGTATTTTTTCGATACAAAATCTCCCTGTTGAGCGATATCCAGATATCGCGCCTCCTCGAATTACTGTTTCTGCAACTTATAGTGGTGCAGATGCTCAAGCTGTTGAAGATAGTGTTACGCAAGTGCTTGAACAACAGATCAAAGGAATCGACAATTTACTGTATTTTAGCTCCAGCAGTGATGCGAGTGGTAATAGCCGAATAAGTTTGTTCTTTGAACAGGGCACAGATCCAGATCAAGCACAAGTCCAAGTCCAAAATGCAGTTAATGGGGCAATCAATCGTTTGCCTGAAGATGTTCAACGTCAAGGGGTGAACGTACGCAAGTCATTAAGCGATTCATTTATGGTGATTGGTCTAGGTGATAAATCTGGACGTTCAACAAATTTAGATATTTCTGACTATTTGACCAATAACTTTGAGCTTAATTTGAGCCGTATTGAAGGGATTGGTGAAGTTAATATTTTTGGTTCGCAGTATGCAATGCGAATTTGGTTGGATCCACAAAAACTACAGAGCTATCAATTACAAGTTAGTGATGTTCGATCAGCATTAGAAAATCAAAATACTCAAGTAGCTGCAGGTGCAATTGGAGAACTCCCTTCGGTTGAAAATCAATATCTGAATGCGAAAGTGACCTCAGGGTCTTTGTTACGAACATCTGAACAATTCGAAAACATCGTCGTAAAAGCAAATAATGATGGGCAATTTATTTATCTAAAAGATATCGCACGCGTTGAAGTAGGAGCAGAAAATTATCAGGTTTTTAACCGTTTAAATGGTTATCCAGCATCAGGTCTTTCGCTGTCATTGACCGTTGGTGCAAATGTAATGCAAGTTGCTGATGCAGTATATAAAGAGGTCGCTCGATTAGAAAAAGCATTACCTGAAGGGTATTTTGTGGTGTATCCACGTGATGATACTCCTTTTGTAAAAGAGTCTATGTCACAAGTGGTTTCGACATTAGTTGAGGCAATTATCCTCGTTGTCTTGGTGATGTTTATCTTCCTCCAAAACTGGCGAGCAACACTTGTTCCTGCTGTGACCGTACCCGTTGTAATTTTGGGGACGTTTGCTGTTTTATCTGTTTTAGGGATGAGCATTAATACCCTGACATTATTTGCGATGGTATTGGCAATTGGCCTGTTGGTCGATGATGCGATTGTTGTGGTTGAAAATGTTGAACGTCTTATGCACGAACAGCAATTAAGTGCTAAACAAGCTTCGATTCAGTCCATGCAGGAAATCAGTGGAGCATTGGTCGGGATTACGTTGGTTCTAACTGCGGTTTTTATTCCGATGTCGTTCTTTAGTGGAGCAACAGGCATTATCTATCGACAGTTTTCGATAACCCTTGTCGTTGCCATGGTGCTATCACTTTTTGTTGCTTTGATTTTGACTCCAGCAATGTGCGCCATTTTACTCAAACCGCAACAGAAACAGGCGAAATGGGCGGTCTGGTTCAATAATAGTTTGGACAATATCAAAACGCGTTATTTGAAGTTTTCAAGTAAGGTTATTGGTTTTAAAGTATTTTCTTTAATCGCGATTGTTGGCTTAATTGCAAGTTTTGTTTTGGTTTATCGAATTCTTCCAACGAGTTTCCTACCTCAAGAAGATCAAGGTTTGCTGGGAGTACAATTTACGCTTCCACAAGGTACACCGATGAGTAAAACAGAAGCGGTAGGTAAGACGATTTCTGATTATTTCCTTGAAAATGAAAAAGCAAATTTGAATGGTGTCATGGTCATCCATGGTCGAAATTTCTCTGGTACAGGACAAAACCTTGGACAAGCATTTATTTCTCTTAAACATTGGGATGATAGACCTGGTTCAGAAAATAGTGCTCAACAGATTCGTGCTAGAGCGATGCAATATTTTTCCAAAAATAATCAAGCGCGAATCATGGTGATTATGCCTTCAGTGATTCGCGGTTTAGGTAACTCAGACAAAATAGATTTCTGGCTTCAGGATACTCAAGGTCTGGGGCGGGATAGTCTTGTGAAGTCTTTTGAAGCTTTACAACAGCAGGGCAATCAGCAGGATTCTGTAGAGAATCTCGATAAAAAAAGCAATGATGATCAAGCCGTATTAAATATCAAGATCGATTATAAGGCTGCGATGATTCATGGTCTTAATGTAAATGATATTAACCAAACTTTATCTACTGCTTGGAGTGGAAGCTATATCAATGACTTTATTGATCGTGGACGGATCAAACGCGTCTATTTACAAGGTGATGCACCATATCGTTCAAAGCCTGAGGATCTGAACTATTGGTATGTAAAAAATGCCAGTGGACAAATGGTGCCTTTTACTCAATTCAGCCAAATAGATTGGCAAGGTGCACCACCGATGTTAGAGCGTTTTATGGGTTACCCTGCGATCAATCTCGAGGCTGATGCAGCTGCTGGTTTTAGCAGTGGGCAAGGCATGCAAGCGATTCAAACTTTAGTAGATCAAATGCCCGAAGTCGGATTGGAATGGAGTGGTTTATCTTATCAAGAGCAACAATCGAGTAATCAAGCGATTTGGTTATATCTGGTTTCAGTCGCGTTTATTTTCCTTTGTTTAGCAGCACTTTATGAAAGTTGGTCTATTCCATCTGTTGTGATGGCAGCCATTCCTTTAGGAATTGGAGGAACGATTATCTTTAGCTATCTATTTGGCTTTGCTAATGATATTTATTTTCAGATTGCACTACTAACCACGATTGGTTTGTCATGTAAGAATGCAATTTTGATGGTTGAGTTCGCAGCAAGCTTACAGCAACAGGGTCGCAATAGTTTAGATGCGGCATTGCATGCGGCAGGTTTACGTTTAAGACCGATTCTGATGACATCAATTGCTTTTGGTGCGGGTGTTATCCCATTAATGTTTTCAACAGGAGCAGGAGCGCTGAGCCGACAAGCGATTGGTTTTAGTGTGTTTGGCGGTGTGGTTTTTGGAACTGTTTTGGTGCTGATATTTATTCCATTTATGTACGTGTTAGTCACACATTACTTTAAGCCTAAAATGAAAACTGCAAAATTATAGATTATTAAAGCTTTAATTTTTACGGATGAACAATTTGATAGGAGGTATTTTACCTTTGACTCAAATTGTTCATTTTTGTTGTGTAGGTTGAGTATAAAAAGAAATATTTGTAGTATTGCCCTGCCGCATAAGCGGTTCTAAGAGGTTTTGTTCCCTAAATGGACATACATAGTTGTGATTTATTCATAATTTCACATTTTTTTATTCATCAAAATCAGGATGAAGAGCTTCTTTTATCAGTCAAATAATTGACTGTACATCACTCTTCATTGCTGATTATTTGTAGTGAAGAGATCCACATGAGCTATAACAACTTTTTATATTTATTAAGCGACGCGTTAAAAAATAATCATATCGAACTCGCTCTAGCATCGCTAAAAACATTTCGCCCTGTTGATATTGCAGATGTATTGACCCAGTTATCTTTAGATCAAAGTCAATTATTATTGACCCATTTGCCTGATCGTGCCTACGTGTTTTCATATCTAGCACCGAATGCACAAGTCAAATTAGCAAAAGCTATGCCACGAAATACCTTGGCTGAAATCATAGGTGAAATGTCATCTGATAAACGTGCAGATGTATTTAAGTGTTTGGATGAAGATCAACAAAATGCATTGTTGCCTGCACTCGCACAGGCTGAAAGAGAAGATATTCGCCAGCTTGCATCCTATCTAGAAGGAACAGCTGGTGCGATTATGAGTTCGGAATATGCAACCTTAAAACCCAATATGCAGGTCAATGAGGCAATCAAAATGTTGCGTTTAGAGGCTCCTGACACTGAGACGATTTATTTTGCATATGTTCTCGATGAAGCTAGAAAGCTTCTAGGTGTATTATCCTTAAAGCAACTCATCTTGGCAGCTGAAGCTCAAAATATTAATCTACTTATGGAAACCAATGTACTGACAGCTTATGTCGATACAGACCAAGATGAGGTTGCAAAGACGATTGCACGTTATGATCTATTGGCATTGCCGATTATTGATCGCAAGGGCATGATGGTCGGTATCGTGACCTATGATGATGCAATGGATGTGGCAAGTGAAGAAGCAACAGAAGACTTTTTAAAAGTAGGTGCAGTAAATGCATCATCAAAACTTAGTATTAAATCTACTCCGATTCTTCAGCTCTATCAAAAACGTGTCTTTTGGTTGGTGTTTTTAGTTTTTGGTAGTTTGCTTTCAGGTATCGGAATAGCGCGCTACGAAGATGTTATTGCCCAAAACTTAGTTTTAGTTTTTTTCTTACCATTACTTGTGGGGAGTGGAGGAAATGCTGGTTCGCAATCATCTACTCTGATGGTGAGAGCATTAGCGACAGGCGATGTCCAATTTAAGGATTGGTTTCACTTACTCGGACGTGAAAGCCTAGTCGCGTTGTGTTTGGGGGGAACAATGGCGATCGCCGTATCATTACTAGGTTTTTTCCGTGGTGATGAAATGGTGGCTTTAGTCCTTGCCCTAAGTATGATGGGAATCGTATTGATGGGGTGTTTGATTGGTATGAGTTTGCCTTTTATTCTGAACAAAGCTGGTTTAGATCCTGCAAGTGCTTCTGCGCCTTTAGTTACTTCGATTTGTGACGCAACGGGTGTCATTGTTTATTTGTTTATTGCTTCAATGATTTTATTCTAAATTTTAATAATAAATGTACCGACAAAATCTAAAAACTACTTTATTCTCAAGCATAAACGTAGTTTTTAGGTTAGGTTGATGACTGGTCAAACAGAACAAAAAAAATTAACTCAACAGCAAGCAATCGCAGTCGAGCGAGATTTAGCTAAATTTGCTAACACAATGGATAGTTTAGTCCGAATTCCCTTCACGAAACAGGGCGTTGGTGCGGATGCTGCATTAAGCACAATCCCATTTGCAGGAGATATTGCGGGTTTCATTCTGACCATGTATGCCTTTAAAAAAGCAAAAGAAGTTGGTGTACCGCAACATAAATTAGCTGGTGTAATTAAGCTTGCCATTCTCGATATGCTGGTTGGATTTGTACCGATTGTTGGGACACTATTTGATGTATTTATCCGTCCAAGTCGTAAAACATTAGAGATTGTGCATGACCACATCCGTGAGGAATACCAAGTGCATAGTGATATTCATGTGGTACATCCTTTTTTGCATGAGTCTTTGGAACAAAAGCAAAAGACCTCAGCATTTTGGCGTAATCCTATTGTCAGTTGGATTTGGTTACGTATTCCTGATCTATTAGGAATTGCTGTATTGATCTTACTGATTCTCGCTGTTTGGCTCGGTGTCAGTTATTTATGGCAACTTTATCAGTCATTCTAATCGGCTTAATTTGCACTCATAAATATAAATAAAGCCTCCATTAAGGAGGCTTTATTTTGTTTAATCTATTTGAATTATTGAACATTTAATTGTTGTAGAGCTGCTACACGTTGTTCAATACTTGGGTGAGTTTGGAATAAAGCCGCTAAGCTGAAACCTTGCTCTTTACCTTCAGTAATCGCAAAAGCTTTCATTTCTTTTGGCATTTGATCAGGCATCTCTGATTCTGCTTGTAAACGGAGTAATGCAGAAATCATCGCTTGTTTACCCGCTAAACGTGCTCCAGCCTCATCTGCGCGGTATTCACGTTGACGAGAGAACCACATCACAATCGTAGAGGCTAAAATACCAAATACGATATCGAGAACAATCGTAATTGCGAAGTAAGCAAGACCAGGTGCTTCTCCATCTTCACGACCAAAGACATTGCGGTCAATGAAATCGCCTGCTACACGTGCAAAGAACATCACAAAGGCGTTCACAACACCTTGTATCAATGCCAAAGTGACCATATCACCATTTGCAACGTGACCGATTTCATGTGCAAGAACCGCACGCAATTCATCTTTATTCATTCGCTCAAGTAAGCCAGTTGATACAGCTACTAAAGCATCATTCTTGTTCCAACCCGTTGCAAACGCATTTGATTGGTATGACGGGAAGATACCCACCTCAGGCATTTTGATACCTGCGCGTTGGGATAATTGAGCAACTTCTTGTAACAACCACGCTTCAGCCTGATTTCGAGGCGCATTTGGGTCAATTAATTCAGTTCCAGTGGTTTTTTTAGCCATCCACTTCGACATGAAGAGGGAAATTAATGAACCCACCATACCAAAGACAAAACAGACGACCAAAAGGTTGCCTAGATTCAAGCCACCCGCGCCATGGTAACTACCGACACCGAAGAGTGACAAGATAATGCCAGCTACAACCAGTACCGCGAGGTTGGTTAGCAAGAACAAACCAATCCGCATCATTGAGAAAACCCTCATGTAAAGAAAAAGTAATCTGATTTATAAATTTAAATCATGATCATAATATGCAGGGCGATGCTTAAAAATTCAAGCAAAAAATGGGTGTAGATACATTAAGCTAATAAAACAATGAACTAGTATTTAAACAGTCACTTAGCGAGTGAAAAAGTTATAAAATCAACACAAAAATCATAGTATGAGAATATAGGCTAAACGATCATTCACTAATATTTATTCGAGCGGATGCAGTTGCATTTGCCGTAGTATATGTACCTGATGGTGCATCAGTAAAAGTACCATCAGCTAGGGTAATGATTTGTCGATTATATTGTTTTGGTGGAGGACTCGGTTCGCTTCGTGGTGGAGTAGTGTAGTTCGCAGACTGAACTAGTACTTGTCCACTTTGAGCAGACGATGGATTACTCATGCCTAGACCAGAAGCATATAAGTTTTGATAACGACTGGTTACTCGACGGACATAATCTTGAGTTTCTCTAAATGGAGGAATTCCACCATATTTATCAACATTACCTTCACCAGCATTATAGGCTGCAAGTGCAAGTTGAGTATTTCCATTAAATCTGCGTAGTAACCAACTGAGGTATTTTGCACCAGCATATATGTTTTGTTGAGGGTCGTATGCATTACTTACATTAAAACGTCGAGCCGTTGCTGGCATGAGTTGCATTAAACCTTGGGCGCCAACAGGAGAACGTGCGTTGATATTAAATCCTGATTCAGTATGCATCACGGCTTTGATTAATCCTTCTGCAACTCCATGTTGTTGAGCTGCTTGTCGAATTATTTGATCAAATGCATTTTTATTACGACTATAGCTAGGAAGTACTGAAGCTTCACTCGCACCCCAGTTGCTATAACTGTGAATATTACTATCAGGATAATAAGTGGCTTTCACCACTTTGAGATGGCTATATTCTGCCTTTTTCTTATTGGTGAGAAGTGTGGTGCCGTTAGTATCTTTGAATTGATAAATGGTCTGACCAGCATATATTGCTGAGCAGCTCATTAAACCGACTGTCCCCAACCAAAGGGCGGAAAAATAATTTTTACTATCCATCGTTATAATATTCGCAAAAAAAAGCATAATTTCTTCACAGCAGTTTAACAAAAAAAATCATAAAAAAAACTTTTGCTACAATTTTTTTAATTTTGACTGTCTGACAAAAATCAAGTCCTTTTGTGCGAATGTTCATCAAAAAAAATTAAATATTTTTTTTGAAAACGAAAACTTGACATATATAAGTAATTGATTTTAATTGTTAAAAAGCGTTGGTTAAAAAGTGATCAATTTGATCGGAAGCCTTATTTTCAGATAAAAGCAGTTTGTCAATAGCGAAGAAATCCACAATTTTATCCACAGGTTTTGTGGAAAACTGTGGAAAAGTTTGAAATATAAGCAATCTAGCTAAATCTGATCAAATTTGATGCAGGTTTTGTCAGTATCCTTTTTGAATATGACGAATGAAAGAAATTGAAAAATTCTTTTGGTGCGCAAATTTTCGGAATCGGATAAAATCTCGCGGTATTTTTGTTTATGGGTAAATCACGTCTATGTACGCGCCAGTGGAGTCCAACCAAGGATTTAATTTCAAGCCAGAACTTCCGACAAGTTCGGCGTATTATCGCCTGTTGAAAAAACTTCGTCGCCAAGTAGGGCATGCAATTCGTGATTACAACATGATCGAAGATGGCGATAAGGTAATGGTATGTGTGTCTGGAGGTAAAGACAGTTATACATTGCTTGATATCTTGTTGCAGTTTAAGCGCATTGCACCGATCAATTTTGATATCGTGGCTGTGAATCTTGACCAAAAGCAACCTGGTTTCCCAGAAGACGTGTTACCACGTTATATGGAAGAAAATAATATTCCATATTATATCCTTGAAAAGGATACCTATACGATTACTAAGCGTTTAACGCCAGAAGGTAAAACGTATTGCGCTGTTTGCTCTCGTTTACGTCGTGGTTCACTCTATGGTTTTGCTCAAGAGATTGGCGCGACTAAAGTTGCATTAGGTCATCACCGTGATGACATCATGGCGACATTCTTTTTGAACTTGTTCCATGGCGGCAGTTTAAAAGCGATGCCACCAAAATTATTATCTTCGGATAAAAAGAACATTCTGATTCGTCCATTGGCATATGTTGAAGAAAAAGACATCATCAAATATGCAGAGTTAAGAAAGTTCCCGATTATTCCGTGTAATCTTTGCGGTTCGCAAGAAAATCTACAGCGTGCGATCATCAATGACATGCTACGTGAATGGGATAAACAATATCCGAAACGTTTACATAGTATTTTTGGGGCATTACAGAATGTTTCTCCATCACAACTAGCGGACCGTGAATTATTTGATTTCGAGGCATTGGATAGTCAACGTGAGTTTGATATGAAAGATCCAGAAGAATTGAAAAATCGTCTCGATGTGGTGAATTTGAGTTTTGCTGCAGAGTAAAATGTAAAAGTTTTTTAAAAGGCACTTTGATAAGTGCCTTTTCTTTATAAATTTTTTAAAAATTGAATATCGCGTACAAAAAATCATAGCCTAAAATAAAAATTACATGCTATAACAGGGCACGAGCAAAAAGCTTCATGTGATGTCGTCTGGATAGATGGCACAAGAAACTGAACAAATACATTTGAGGAATAATCATGGCTGCATTTTTAACTGATGATTGGTTTGCAACTGTTGAAAAACTTACTGCTGAAGCAGGTGATTTAAATTTACCACCAGCACTTGCAAACTTAGCGATTAACTTAGTTGTAACAGATGCAGCTGGAAATACAGAGTTAGCTTTAGACGCTGGTAAAATCCAAAAGGGTTTATCTCCAAATGCTAAAACAACTTTAAATATGGATGCAGAGACTCTACGTAAAGTGTTCTTAGAGTTTGATATGGCAGCTGCTATGCAAGCATTCATGACAGGTAAAATTAAAGTGCAAGGCGACATGTCTCAATTGATGGCATTACAAACTGCTAAGCCTAGCCAAGAACAAAAAGATTTATTCAAAAAGGTTCTTGAACAAACTGCATAAGTTTATTCATAAAAAAAAGCTTACCGTTGGTAAGCTTTTTTTTGCTCTGAGCATTTTAAACTTCGATACGATTACTCGTTTTTAGATGCTCTAGATATGTACGGATTCGGGTGACGTACTGTAATGCTTGCTTGTAACGACCATTACGCGCTTGATTACGCTGTAAATAGTCATATAGGTTTACCCATTGATTTGGGTTCTTACCTTGAGCCTTAATACGTTTTTGAATCTGATTTACTGCACCTGGCCCCATATTGTATGCAACCAGCGCATACCAGTTACGATCTGGATAGGGAACATTCTCATATTGATCTAACATAAGATCATAATACTTAGCACCGCCCTGAATGCTTTGTATTGGATCAGTACGGTTAGTTACACCCATTGCTTGCGCTGTGCTGCTCGTCAGCATCATCAAACCACGAACACCCGTGGGAGACACCGAAGTGGGTTTTAAATATGATTCTTGATAACCAATTGCAGCTAATAAATGCCAATCTAAATTATATTTCGCAGCACTTTGTTTAAAGCTTGCCTTATAGATTGGAAGACGCTGATTGAGATCTTTTTGAATCGTTGACCAAGATTCAGGTTTAACGACATTACGATTATAAAAAGAGGCTAATTGCTGAGTTGTTCCTGACTGTTTGCTTTGGCAAACAAAACCACTCGCAGTTAAAGTCAATGGATCGTCAGCTTGTTTAAACACCCAGTTTAATTGAGGGTTTAAACCATTTTTACTCAAAGTTGCTTGATCGCCACAACTTGCAGAAAAGGAAACAAGCTGTTTACTTTCTATCGTTGCAAGATTTGCTGTGGTCATTGCAAGATTTGCTTTGCCTTGAGCAATCCACTTTAGAGCAGTGGCATTGTCAGGTACGGTCTTAAAATCTAACTTTACGTTGAGACTTTGTGCGTAGTTTCGAGCTAAATCGTAACCGAAACCATGTAAAAATTCGCCGTCTTTAAAAACTGTGGTTGGATTTTCAACTGCAACCACGGTTAAAACTTTTGTCGTTACGACTGTGTTGTATTGATGAGATTTCTCAGCATTCAAGCTATTAAAAGGAAGGATTGCGAATCCTAAAGCTAAAGCTTGAAATGGACGTTTAGAAGATAAAGAGTTAAGGCTAGGCCTAGACCCAGAACTTGAATTACTGTGCATGTTGTCTCCGCTACAGATAATTTATGCCCTAAAAGCTCAGAAAACAAAAACTTCGCTTTTAAAAGTTGATAAATTCGATAAGGGGTGGGCAAGTCATGAACGTCATTCAAAATGACATTGGGTTGATCGGATATTTAATAAATGTTTCACAACATTTACAAAATGTATAAAAAGTAAACAAAAACTAACTTAGGGGCGCATATTAAGGGTCAAAAAACTGATTGTCAAATTTTGTACAGTAAAAAAAAGAGAAATACATCACAACCGTCTGATTTGAAAAAGAATAAAATTTATACACTTTGGTGATGATCAAATAAGGAATACAATGCTAAATCTTGTAAATGGAATGTTGTAATAGCGTATTTTTATCTATGAAATCGAATTTAATTACTCGTACAGGACATGATTTATTGGTTGCCGAGTTGAAAAAGCTTTGGCATGACGAGCGACCTGAGATCACTAAAAAAGTAAATTGGGCAGCAAGTTTAGGCGATCGTTCGGAAAATGCTGATTACCAAAAATAACCCTATATTTCATACTAAAATATTAATTGTTAATAAAAAACAAAAACTTATAAATAGTATGTATACTATTTAGTTGTACTATTATACTTCAGTTACAATTCAATAATGGATCTAGAGTTTAACTAGTTGAAAAATAGAATACTTTAAGAAATTATTGATAAAATTTTCCACAATGACTAAACAAAATATCTTAATACACGTTATAGATGATGAATCAAAAACTTATGATTTACTTATTAAGGATTATTGGGCATTAAGTTGGGAAACACATGATTTTGAATATTCATTAAAAAATCTTGTAAAAAAACATGGATTCAATAATATTTCTAACTTAGAAGCTATCATTGCTAAATTTAGTTTTGTTACATCTACTATTGAAAATTCAAATTGTCTTAGTTGTAATCAAAAAATTAAGGCTAGATCACGTATGGAGTTAAAAAAGCTTTTTCAAGATGAATTAAGTTGCCAAAATTGTTTAAGTAAAGATATAAATAACCAAGCTGAAGTAATTATAGAAAAAATTGAATCAGTTATAAAAGATGACTATTCATTTTTATTTATGAAAAATTCATTTAATTTAACTTATTTAGAAAAAATTTATTTGTATCTAATTGCTCTTAAATGCCAAGTAAATCAGTATGGTAAATTGGATAAAGAAATTTGGAAAGATATGTTTATTACTGAAAGAGCTAATCAGAACTTCTTAATTAAGTCATTGTATAAAAAAAGAGTCATTTTTAATAGTAAAAAAACAGATGAAATTATTGGGGTATTTAATGATACAAATAAATTTTTTTATAAAAACTCACATTTAATACGTGCTGAACTAGCCAGTAGATATAAAAAATACAAGTATATTTTTTTTGATGGGAACACCTTTTTAAATTTAGATCTAATTAGTGGAAGTTTTAACCAAATGTTGGAAGAATTAAGTATAGAATTAGACTATTATGAACTGGATTATTTAGATGTTAAAGAAATTAGAGAGTTTGTTATCGAGCAAAAGAAAATTGATGCATATGAGTTAATTTTAAATATACAAAAATATAAACCCATCCCAATTGAAAAATCTATTGAATTGGATCACGTAATTATAGAGTTAGTTGAAAAGTATAATCTCTTAGTTGTAAATAGTATGTTAAGTTATCATGCGGATAAAGTTGCTTCAAATTTGTATAGCTTAGAGCATGGAGAAAGAAAAGATAGATATTATTCTGTGAATAAGATGTTTATCGCGAGGATCACATCTTACTTAGAACATTGTAAGTTAAATAATAAAGTTCCATCTCATACACGAAATATTGGATTTAATTGGAGTTATACTTGCTTAGAGTACTTTGTTTGTAAAAGTATAATAAATGATGGACTCTCTTGGACTACTTTTAGTGGTGATGAGTTAATACATAAGTGGTTAAATAGTGATAAAGTAACGATAAAACCTGATTTTTAATTTTTAGCAGTAAAAAATCTAATCAACATTTAAAGGCTAGTTTTTGATAAAATAAAGTCAATTTTTATCTTACATTCAGTGATGTCATGCCTTTACTTGATTGGGTCAATCGAAACCAAGCTGAAGAAACAGCAACCCAAGTTCCATATCACCTTTTAAAATTCGAAAAATCATATGGTGATGTCGAACAAGCAAAAGAAAACCTGATTATTCAAGGTGATAATTTACAGGCATTGAAAGCCTTGTTACCACTTTTTGGTGGTCGGGTGAAATGTATTTTTATTGATCCACCATACAATACACAAACCGCTTTTGAGCATTATGACGATAAGTTAGAGCATGCCCAATGGCTTTCGATGATGTATCCACGCTTACAACTATTAAAAGAGCTTTTGACTGAAGATGGTTCGATTTGGATTACACTTGATGATAATGAAGCTCATTATTTAAAAGTTTTATGTGATGAGATTTTTGGTCGTAAAAATTTTGTAGCAAATATAGTTTGGCAGAAAAGATATTCTAGAGAAAATCGCGAAGCAATCGGTGACGCACATGATCATTTGCTTGTCTATGCAAAAAATATAATGAGCTTTAAGCAAGTTCGAAATCTCGTTCCAATGAATGAAACACAAGCAAAAGTATATAAAAATCCAAATAATGATCCAAAAGGTAGATGGCGTGGTATTCCAATGACGGCTCAAGCTGGTCATGCTACACCTGAACAATTTTATGAAGTTGTAAGTCCATCTGGAAAGACATTTACACCTCCTGAAGGGCGTTGTTGGGGGGTTTCAAGAGCTACATTCGATAGATTATTAGAAGAGGGACGAATATATTTTGGTAAAAATAGTGATTCTCAGCCAAATATTATTCGTTATTTATCTGAGGTTAAGGGTGTAGTTCCATGGACTTGGTGGAATCATGATGACCATGGTCATACTGATGAAGCAAAAAAAGAGAGCCAATTTTTATTTGGAAAGGATGAAACTTTTTCTAGCCCTAAACCAGAACGATTGATGGAAAAAGTTATTCATATTGCATCAAATCAAGGTGATATTGTTCTTGACTCTTTCCTTGGTTCGGCAACAACTGTAGCTGTAGCCCACAAGATGGGAAGACATTATATCGGTATCGAAATGGGTGAGCATGCAAAAACCCATGTGATCCCACGTCTTGAAAAAGTCATTGACGGTGAACAAGGTGGTATTTCCAAAGCTGTTAATTGGCAAGGTGGTGGTGGTTTTAGCTTCTATACTTTAGGTAGCCCTGTTTTCGATGATAACGGTTTCTTAAATGCCGATGTGAAGTTTAAAGACCTTGCTAGTTATGTATGGTGGTTAGAAACAAAATTTGCATTAAACCAAACTGAAAATTTTGATAATCCATTCTTAGGTATTCATGAAGGTACAGCCTACTATTTGCTGTATAACGGTATTTTAGGTGATCGACGACCAAATGGTGGAAATGTCCTTACGTCATCTGTATTGAATCATTTGAATGAATGTCATGCCCATGATGGTAAACGAATCGTGATTGGCGAAGCCTCCCGTTTAAGTCCTGCTCGATTGGAAGCATTGAATATCGAGTTTAAACAAATTCCATATTCACTCTATGGCAATAAGGCTAAGTAAGGATTATTCATGTCACTTCAATTAAAAAATTATCAACATCAGTCTTTACAAGCTTTAGAGCAATTTTTTACCTTAGCTGCATCATTTGGGGCAGAAAGAGCTTTTAAGCGGTGTGTTGGTGAGCATATTGCTTATAGCGACCGATTAGATGGTATTCCAAGTGTTTGTTTGCGTGTGCCAACTGGTGGCGGTAAAACCTTGCTTGCAGCGCATAGTATCCCTATTGCAGCACAGAACTATGTGAATACAGATAGCCCAATTGTGTTATGGCTTGTGCCAACAGACATGATCCGTCAGCAAACTTTGGCTGCACTCTCGAATGTGCAACATCCGTATCGCCAAGCCTTGCAAAGTCATTATGGCGACCGATTAAAAGTTTGTGATATTGAAAGCCTGCAAACACTAAACAAACATGATGTGGGTCAATCGTGCATTGTGATTGTGACTACGATTCAAATTTTTAACATTGATAAAGAAAAAACTTTCCAGCGCAATGCCTATGCGTTTGATGAATCATTAAGTGAACATTTTACCAAACTGAACCCTGCAAAAATTGAAAATATGGATAGGGTCACAGCAGACACATTGCAATACCAAAAGTTTTTGACTGAAAAAGACATTGGTCGTGTAAAACATTCACTGGTCAATTTTTTTCATTTGCATCGACCGATTATTATTGTGGATGAGGCACATAAAAACAGAGGCGGCAAAACCTTTTTTCCAACGCTACAACGCTTGAATCCAAGTTGTTTAGTAGAGCTGACAGCAACCCCAAAAGACAATAATGTACTGTATTCCGTTTCCGCAGCGGAATTAAAAGCAGCTGAAATGATTAAATTGCCTGTGGTACTGACAGAGCACCCGCATAGTTGGCAAGATTGTGTTCGAGATGCACTGATCCAGCGTGAAAAATTGGAGTTGCTTGCACAGAAAGAACATGAGTACATTCGACCGATTTTGCTCATACAGGCACAAGATAAAAATGGTGAAGCCAATGTTGAAGTGGTAAAGCAACATTTGCTAAATGACTATGAAAATATCTCCGAAGATTGGATCGCAATTTCGACAGGTCAGACCAAAGAATTGGATGATCAGAATTTGTTTAGTCCTGATTGTAAAATCAAGATTGTGATAACCGTTGAAGCGTTAAAAGAGGGTTGGGATTGTTCATTTGCCTATGTTTTGGCGAGTCTACAAAACATTAATTCGGCAACAGATGTTGAACAATTGCTGGGTCGTGTATTGCGGATGCCTTATGCTAAATTACGCCAAAATGACGAACTCAACAAAGCCTATGCCCATGTGATTTCTAGTTCTATTGCACAAGCCACAGCCACCCTAAAAGACCGTATGGTTGCAAATATGGGCTTTAACAAATGGGAAGCTGACACCGCAATTGTAGCAAATCCACAGCAGCAATTTGATTTAGAACAAACGGGTGGGGAAATAACAAAGCCCAAAACACCTGAAGTGCTGATTTCTGTGCCATTTGCATTGAAACAAGACGATTTACCCAATGACGTGAAAGCAGCAGTTCAAGCGAGAGAAACCAGTCAAGGTACGGCTTTAATTATCAATAAAGGTACGTCAGACGAAGAATTTGATCGAATTGAACAAGCCATTATTGAGCAAGCTACGCCTAAACAAAAAACGCATGTGCAAGAAGTATTTAAAGATGCTCGTGCTGAACGACAAGCCTATCAAGCACCTGAAAACTGGGATGCGACATTTGCCTTAATTCCACAGCTCGGTTTATTTGTTGATGGTGTGTGGCAAGTTGCAGATAAAGAAACGATTGAAGATTCTGTTGAATGGGACTTGCTGGATTATCCTGTTCAATTGGACGGTTTTAATATCAAAGAAACTGTAAATAGCTTTGAGATTGACCTTAATCTTCAAGATCAACAATTAAGTTACGAACATCTAAACAGTCAGCAAATCCAATTTGCAGATATGCCAACACCAATTACTGAAAATGATTTGCTCAATTGGCTTGATCGTAAAACAAGACGACAGGGTGTTACGCAAATTCAATTGCGAGCTTATTTGACTAAGCTGATCAGCTATTTATTGAATGTGCGTAATTTTACTTTGACTCAATTGCATCGTGCACAGTTCCAGTTGGCTTTAGCTGTGTCCAATGAATTAGATCGTTTATTTGAGCTTGCACGTAAAAAAGCATTCCAAGGTGATTTATTCAGTCAGTTACAAGTCAGCCATGACTCTAAACTTGAAAATAATTTTGAGTTTAAACGAGGTGTTTATCCAGTCCGAATGCCTTATCGTGGAAGCTATAAATTTAAAAAGCATTTTTATGTTGCAATCGATGATTTAAGAGAAAAGACCGATTCAGGCAAGATTTCAGAAGAATTTCAATGCGCCCAGCTATTAGATCTACACCCTAAAGTTAAATATTGGGTGCGTAATATTCCTAAACAGCCACATACTTCATTTTGGTTACCAACAGAGAAAGATTATTTTTATCCTGACTTCGTTGCCGAATTAGTGGATGGTTCGATTTTTGTTTTGGAATACAAAGGTGGGCATTTAGATACGGCTGATGATGCTCGTGTGAAAAATGCTATTGGTAAGCAATGGGCTAAAGACAGCAATGGTAACCGTCTCTTCTTGATGGCGAAAAAGCAAGATGAATTTGGACGTAGTTTGGACGAGCAGATTAATACAGTTTTGCTTTGAAATTAAAAAATTATTTTTAATTGACTAAGAGAAAATAATTTATTCACTCTTAGTCAAGATAATCTAAATTATTTGTGCCATTCAGCTTTTATTTTAGATAAATCTATATCTTTCCATTTATTTTTCCATAGTTCCCAATACGGGATATCATTTGATGATGGAGCAATAGAGCATGGTTCGATCTGAACAATAGATGGAAGAATTATAGATTCACCAACTAAGAGAGCCTCACCTTGTTTAAATGAAGTCATTTTATCAATTAATGAACCTAAAGAGTCTGGTAATAGTTTTCTGACATAGGCTTGATCGACAGGATTAGTAAGTCTCATCGCTATGAAGTTATTGCATTGTGCAAAAATAGTTTCAGAAATTTCAGAAGGTCGCTGACTCGCTAACAGCAGAGTGACACCATATTTTCGTCCTTCTTTGGCGATTCTTTCAATTGACATTTTTGAAGATCTATATTTTGATAAATCACTATTAGGCACATATTTATGTGCCTCCTCATATACTAGTAGAATAGGTGCATCATTATTAATTTTTTCATCAGGATTATCTAAGCAACGTAATTTTTTGTATATATAACCATATTCAAAGACTAATCTTGATATTAGAGATACTGTTATACTCAATACTTCAAAAGGAACACCACTAAGGTCAATAACAGTGATATTTGATTCTTTATTTGGGGTGAAACCTAAAAGAGATTGTAAGGTTTCTTCAAATGTAATATTTTTAGATTTATCCCCAAGGAAAAAATCTAGTCTTTTATCATTAATTTTATTTTCGAGTCGATTAATAAAATTTGTTAATTTGCCATACAGACTACCTTGATTAAGTTTAGGTTGTCCTTTTTTCTCACCTGAAGCATAAGTATCGCCAGTATCAATTTGTTCAGTATTTTTAAATTTAGCAAAATTTAAAACCTCATTAATATCAAATGGTATTGGAGAATCAAGATGAATTCTTTGTTTATCTTGCTCTTCACCAGTAAACTTTTGTTTTCTATCTAATATTATAGATTCTTTGAAAATATTACGTTGATTATGATCATTAGCTTCTGTATCTAGGAAAAATTCTTCTAATTCTTCACTATTTAACATCCAATATGGAAGAGTTAAATTCGAAATATCAATGTAACTTGCATTAGGAAAAGCCATTTTATATTCAGAATGAATATCAAAGACGATAACGTGAGAATTATTTAAATGAAAATTCTCATTTTTCTCAGAGGTCGCCTTTTGGATAATTTTTGCTAGAGTATGAGATTTTCCTGAACCAGTTGAACCAACTATAGCAATATGTTTATTAAAAAACTTGTTCCCATTAATTGGTACAGCGACCTCTGTATTTGAAGAAAGATTTGAAAAAGTAAAGCTTTCTGCTGAATTAACTGTATCCTCATATATCTTTTTTATGTCTTCTATAGTTGCTGGAACTACTTCTTTTGGAGGAATAGCTAATGAATCACCTCCACGTTCAAATTTTCCATTTCTAAGCACCCCTAAAGGAAATGCTTCAATGATATAGTTTTGTACACCTTCGCCTACAGAAATTTGAAAATTTTCAATTACAGCTATTAAAACTGCATTTTCATTATCTGCAATTTTTAAATATGAACCAACTTTTAATGACTCTTCAGCAATTTTAAAATTCTCTAAATCTTCGACAACGATTTTTACTTTATTGGGGAATACAGCTATGACTTGAGCATTTATTTTTTCATCTGGATTCGAAACAATCATATGATTTCCTTAATATCTGTAATATGTTCAATTTGAATGTTGTGTATTCCAATTGAAGGGTTTGAGCATTCAAAGTAAGGAGACGTGATAAAAAATTGATAAACTTTCTTAGTTTTAGTAGGAATAGAATTAAGGGTCAGTTCCAAATTTGTCAACATATTTAATATTTTAATCTTAATTTGATTTTGGTAAGTTGCTGCTTGTACAATTGAAGTTGGATTAAATTCAGCTCCTTGGAAATCATGACCATCAATAAATTTATATCTTTCTCTGAATAACTCTGTTTTAATCTCGATTAATTCAGAATAATCTATTCCATGAATTAAGATGTACGGACAAAAAGAAATTGTTCCATATTTTGAAATTTTTGACCACTTTTTAGAAATGATAAAAATTAATTCTTTGAGTTCATTTCGAAAATAAGTACTTTGATCTATTTCTATTAAAAAGAATCTTTCAAATGGTTCAATATTCAAGAATGTAAAGTATTCTTGTTTAAGGTTTTTAAAATGTGATTTCTTTCCCTTTATTTTTATAAACCATTCATTAAAAAGAATATTGGAATTATTTACTTTTTCTAAGAATGTTTTTTTAGTAATCATCCTATCTTTCTTAATTGAATTAATTGATAAATCTTTAATAATTCGCAAGGAATTATTGTAATAAAATGATTCTGCTGAATATCTTGTTGAATTAAAGTGTGTGCACAGTGAATCTATTAATTGATTGTATTGTATTGTATATTCTGGGGAGTTAATATTAATATTTAAGCATGATAAAAAATCTTCAAGCTCAGTATCTGATAATCCAAGTTCAATATGATGTTCATGTTTAACTTTTTCTACAGTATAAGTTAAAAAATGTTTTTTTAGGAAATCTATGTCTAACTCATTAGGCAACTTCTCATGACCAGATTTATAATGTCCATTGATTTGATAATTTATTTTTTGTTTTTCTCCTTTAGTTACTTTTTTATAATGATTAAGCATGTGCTTTACAGCATCTTTAATCACTGAATGATTGTATTCTGTCTTAGCATAATATTTACACTGTATAGCTGAGACCTCAGTAGCTGTTTTTATATCTATATCCTCAAGACATTCTATAGCCACGCTATCCTCAGGTGATTCAAGACTCAATAATTTAAGAATGGATTGATCAAATTGATAAAAATAACCCTTTAGTGTGTCAACAGCACTTCTATCTGAATCAGACATAGCAAATTATTTAAATGTTATAAGTATGTTTTTTTATACTAGATTTATTTTGAAAAAACAAACTATTAAGTGACTTTTTTATAAACAATGTTTGTAATATACCAAATTTTCTTACCAGTAGGTGTTTGTACTTGGACTTCATCATCTACAGACTTACCTAAGCAAGCTTTAGCCATAGGTGATTGGAGGGAAATATAGTCTTTATTACCATAAATCTCCTCGTCACCCACTATGCGAAATTTAATGGTTTCACCGTCGTCATTCTCTAATTCAACCCAAGCACCAAAATACGCTTTTCCATCTTGTTCAGGGCTATATTCAACTTTATGTGCCACCTCAAAAAGCTTGGTTAAGTATCTAATTCTACGATCAATTTCACGTAACTTTCTTTTATTATAGATGTAATCAGCGTTTTCCGATCGATCGCCTAGACTGGCTGCCCAAGACACAATTTTAGTAATTTCAGGACGTTCTTTACGAACTAAATCATTTAACTCATCTTGTAAACGTTGATAACCTTCAACCGTTAATAATTTACGATTCAAGACAAATACTCCAAAGCCTTGCGTAAGGCATCCAATGTTGACACTTTAAAAACAGGCTTATTTGACTCATCTACAAGCTCACCATAATGTGTAGGCTTTAAATTCCATTTTTTTTGGAAATCTGTAGACAATAAATATTGTAATGCCCGTACTTCTTGATCAGAAAGCTTAAAAGATTCATCGGGTATCATATTCTTATGATCATAAATATCAATCCTTTGTTTAGGTGGAATGATTTCACGGATCATTTGTTGAGCTTCCTTTAACTCAGATGCCATAATACGGACAAGCAACTGATGTTTGGGGTTTTGAATTTCTTCAATCCACGCATTGTCTGTTGGAGATGGTTTTGTTAATTTAGTCGTCTGGGATGAATCTGCAAAACATTGAATCAGTGCTCTATATTTTTCACCTGTCTTATTTCTGATGCTTTGCGCTTTAGGAACACCTCTGTTAAATCCTAAATTAGCAATCGTACTTACAGAAAAATCCTGAATTCCACGTTCCTGTTGCTCCATACATACTTCATAGATTGCATCGAGTGACTGTTGGATTTTAAGTGATGATCCATGTTTTAACTTATGTAATAACTCTTCAGGATTCACGACTTACCTCAATTAAATTTGGTGAATTATGTAGAATGAGTTCAATCTCTGATTTTGAAATTTGTTCAGTTTCAGAAAGTTCTATTAGTTTAAGCTTTCCATCTATAACACTTTGCACTTTATCCCAAGATTTGAGACGACTCATCAATAACTTGAAAATTTGATTGCCTGCTGAAAGTTGCTGTTCTTTAGATAACATGAATAAAGCGGGCATAATTTCATTAAACATTGCCATTTTATCAATGAGCTGAGTTCTTGGATAAATAGCTTGATCTGCATTACAAGATTTATAAATGGCTGCATTTTCACAGACTTCTTGTAATTGTTGATAATGGCTCACTTCTTCCATTTCTAATATCAATTCAGCATTAGGGGCTGTAATTAAGGAAAGTTTTTCATCGCTCTCTATAAGGGGATTGTTGTTGATGAGCTTGTGGCATTTCGTAATATGACTATAAGCCGATTGGATATCGCATAAAAGCATATCCAATTTTTTAGCGGCTGTTTCATATTCAGATTCGAAATTTCGAAGTTCAGTCTCAAGCTTGGATCTGTTTGCTGTGCCTTCAAATTTTTCTTTCTTCAAATTGGCTATATATTCTTCTTTTTCAATATTATCAATATCTTGATTAATCTGATTGATTTTAATTTGTAGTTTCGAACATATTTCAGATTGATCATTGGATTGGAGTAAGATCTCATTTGTAATTGCCAATAAACCACCAATAAAGGCAGGCCCAGTTATAAAATGTCTACAACGGATACAATTCTGAGTTCCTAAATAACCTTGGGGTGTAGGGGTATAGAATGAACTACTTTTTATTAACTCACCACCATCCTCACATCTTGAAGCTGCAAAAGGGCAAATACCGTAATCTCTAAAAATAAAATTTCCTGCAGGAACCTCATTAGATAAAGCTTGCAGTAACTCCAAATTATTACCAATTAATTGGTTTTTAACACTTTCAATTTTATTTTGCTCAATTGTCCTTTGAATTGATTCAACTTCAGATTTTAAGGCTATTTTTTCACCTTCTTCTAATCGAGTTCTAATATCATGATTGGAAACTTTGCAATAATAAATCGACATGATCACGGAGCTATGGCCAACGATCTTCATCACGATTTCAATAGGCATACCCATTTCAAGAACATAGGCTGTAATGAGGCTAACACGCATGCTATGAGGTGTATATTTAGACTTATATGCACCTAAAATTGCTCTATTTCCTTCAAGTGTAGCTAAGCAAAGATTTGAGGGCTGTATATTATAAAGAGCAGCCGCTAATCTTGGGGTTAAAGCATTTCCGACATTTGCTGGTTCAAAATCATTAAAGCGCCTAAAAAGAAAACAATTCAATCCTTTGGCTTTTCTTTGTACCTCATTTAAATTTGTTCTTTGGCAATTAATCCAAGCACTGGGGTATGAGATAGAATTATATTTTTGTTGCCATTTCCTTAGCCTAATAAGCCAATATGCTAAGTCTTCGGGTATCCACGGAATTGTGTAGCCTTGCCCATTGTTATTTGTTTTATTTGTAGTGGTAAACATACCTGTTTGACCATCAGGCATTCTTTTGATGAACGATTGTTCTTTGGTTAATCGTGAAAGTGGGGAATTATTTTTTAGCCAAATGATTTTGTTTTGTTGATCTAAATCTGCAATATACTCATCGGCTTCACCAGAATCATTATAGGCGATTTGTCGTCCTCTTAAGGGAACTTTAGTGAGTGTATAAGTATGAATCCAGTCAGTTGGGCACCATAAATATGCTTGATTATCAATTACACGGTATACACAATCTAAATCATGTAAATCTAATTGATCAAAGCTTACTTTTACCCAATCTGCATCGAATTTATGAAGGTGCTCTAAATCTTGAAAGTTTTTTGCATTGGTTGGAATAATCCATTCTTGAGCTTTTTTAACAAAATGGTATTGTAAGCATGGCTTTGTTGTTTCAGAGCGGATTGAGCTAGATGATATATTTTGTTGATTGAGTAAAAGGCTGAACGGATTTCTAGCATTATCGACTCGTACTATTTCGCCTGTTTCTTCATCTTCAATCGTTAAATCATTGTCAATAATGTAATCTAAGAATTCATTGACATAAACAACGAGTTTCCTCCTCATAGGTTCAGATTCTATATTTTCAAGAATATCTCGAAAGGGTTTTACATCGAATTTTTCCTGTATAAGAAAAGCATGTGGTGTTTTGCTTTTATCAAATTGTTCAATATAAAGACGAACGAAACGACAAAGCTGAGTTTCTTTAGTACCTCCACCACGAGCTTTAGTCATAAATTCTTTAATTTTTATTGCCCAAGTGACATAGTCAGAAGAAATAAAATCTGGCTTAAATGGTTCTGTTTTACCTAAAAATTTATACCAGTTTTCCCATTCATTTGGATATGCAGTTTGTGGATCAAGTGGAAGACTTAGATCATTTAATTTTAAAATAAAAGCTTTGTACTCTTTCGCATTTTTAAGATTTTTGTTTTCAATCAAATTTTTTAGTTCGACATATGAAATAAAATCAGCTATTTCAAAAAAATCTTTATAGCTAATCCATTCGTCATAAATTCTTTCGGGATGAGCAGGTAGCCCATATTCTCTATATTTCTGTTTATAGAGTACTGAGTTTGTAATACCTTCATTTTTACAAAATTGTTTTAAAGAATCTAAGCTAGGAAAAGTCGAAAACTCTTTATTAAATCGTTTACTTTCAATTCGTCTGATTGCTTGAGGTTTAATCATTTAATCGCTCTCAACTTTTCTTGGACTTCTTCAATTGTTGGTTTGATATAAACAAGACATGATGTTGGGCTTTTATGATGCATAGCTTTTTGAATTTCGACTTGATTTAAACCAGCCTGACGCGCACGAAATCCATATGCATGACGATGACCATGCTCAGTCGTACCAAGAGATTTTTTGCAAATTAGCCCGATACGCTCTACTGCACGTTTATGCAGGCGTTGAAAGTTTTTTATAGTTTCAGGCTGACCTAAATTATTTGTAAATGCAAAAGGATGTGGATTACTTTTCAGCGGCTCTACACGCTGATATTTGAGATAGTTTGCCCAAATTAATAAGAAATCTTTAGCTTTTTCAGGAGGGTTAAATACAACCTCAAAGTAACCTTGTTTAGATGTAAGTAATGGGGACTTCCATCCTGCATATAAACGTTCGGTAAATGGATAGTTATTTCTAGGCTTCAATGATGTTTTGGATAAAAGAAATTCACGTCTATTTTTGAAATGAGGGTCTGGAGCTAGACCTAATTCAGGATGATAAACACGAACAAGAGCTTCTTGAGGACGGTTTGGGTTTAATGTGATATCTGAAGTGTAAATATGAAAAATTTCACTTTTCCTAAGCCCACCGTAATTCATCAACATCGTAATCGCTTGCGATTTATAGTCATATTTACCATTTTTTTCGAACCCTAAGTAAATCAATCTTTCAATTTGATCTTCAGGGAAACGAACTGCATATTCAAAATCAATCAGGTCTTCATTGAACGATCCAACCAAACGAACTTGCTGCTGTGATAAATCTCTTTTAGTTAAATGATTTAGAAAGACATTTGCTTGTTTATGATAATAAGCGCACCAATTTAGACGCTCTTCATAACTTGTGGCTTTGCGAAATGGATTTATACGAATTGTTGAATGTTCATCTTGTGAAGTCAGAAAATCAGTGTAATGGGTAATATGAAATAATAGATTATTGGTATCTCTGACTGTGCGTGGTCGCCAATAAAGATTAAGAGAATCTGTACGGGTTGTTGGGTCAATTGTGCCTGTGATTAATGCCTCGGTGAAAGCTTTCAGTAATTTAGTAGCATTCTCAATTTGTGGAACTGAATTTATATACTTCAATAAAAGTTTAAGTGCATAACAAGATCTTTCTTTCCATGATTCACTTTTTGAATTAAACCAAGCCAAATAGCGCAAATGAGAAATGATGATTCCTTTCTCAGTCAAGAGGCAAGGCAAGACTAAGGTGGTTTGAGTAGAACAATCTTTGTAATTTACATAAATTTTCTTAACGTAAGCCATATACTATTTAGTATGAAGTATGAGGTTTTCTCAATTTAAACTTATCATTATTTGATCTATTGTCAATACAGAATACTAGAAATAGTATGTTTTAAGGTGGGGTTATAATACCAATATAATAAACAATTACTTAGGAAAATTGATCGCAGGGTTAGATATTTAGGAAAGCGTTTAGAAGAATTAAAAATTGTAGATTATGTCCCTGAGCAAGAAGGAAAAGTTTACTTTGGGGCTTGGGTTGAGATAGAAAATGATGCTGGTGAGCAAAAAACCTTACGTATCGTCGGTGTCGATGAAATATATGATCATCATCCACAACATATATCCATTGAATCACCAATGGCGCGTGCTTTATTGAGTAAACAAGTGGACGACGAAGTTGAGGTCATCACTCCTCTAGGGAAAAAACTTTGGTATATCAATTCAATTCGCTATGAAAAATCTCAAAATCAATAAATTTATAAGCTGTTGATTTTATTTTGAGCGTTCAGTGCATTATTTTGAATAAAAGATTTGCCAAGTTGAATTTTTATTTATATGATAGCCGCCATTGGAAGCGTGGCAGAGCGGTTTAATGCACCGGTCTTGAAAACCGACGAGGGTGTGAGTCCTCCGTGAGTTCGAATCTCACCGCTTCCGCCAAATATCTAAATAAACCCTTGTTTTTACAAGGGCTTTTTTTTACTTGTGCATTTACCCCTCAACCTACCCCACATCAAATGTTGGATTAAATTAAATAATTTTGGATTGGTAAGGGCGGAATTGGAAAAGTGAATTTAGTAGTTGGCAATTCCATCTAAGAATAATAAAGCAGAAATTAAGTTCAAATTTCCTGAAAATTTATTTATCTGCTTTTCTGAAACGCATATTTTTTGCACTATATAAAAAAGTCCTCAGTCTCCGAAGAGAACTGAGGACCGATTTAACCTCGTATTACTATTTTTTTAATAAAGTTTATGTTCAATACGAACTGTTGGATTATGGTCATCAATTCGAATCCAGAAATCAGAACCAACGATTTGAGCTTTTAACACTTTCAATCGTTCACCAACATGAAGCTGATTGAGATCGTAATAGTTATGCTCTTGAGATTGATATAAGGGAAGTACACCTGCATTCATTGATGCGATCATTCCTAAAGCAACATAGTCAGCAGCATCTTCAACGAAGAATGGCCGTAGATCTGTATACAGGTTAGATTCACTGAAATCTTGCCAATCTGAAGACTTCTTTTGCACAAAGAAAATCAGACGTAAAGTCTCACTGCCAAATATATTCATTTCACGTTTAGATAATATACCTAGCACATCATTATTCTTTCGATTCTGCCACACTCGCTTGATGATTGGCTTTGCTTTGTCAATTAGAATTTCCTTAGCTAATTGATCAATAAAATGCTCATCACCAAATTGAGGATATAAACCATTCACTTTTTTGCGTTGGATGACAAGAGAGTGAACCTCGAAGAGATCAGTTTCAGATGCAATGACATCCATAAAACGATCATATTGATTATTTAAGTACGTAAATTTAGTATTTGAACCGTACCGGGTTTGTCGGAGACTCAATATTCTGAGAGACTACCCCGATGACAAAATTAAAATATACCCCTGAAATCAGAGAAAGAGCGGTTCAATTATTGATTGAATCTGAAAAAGATTATCCTTCTACTTGGGCTGCAATCACAGCAATTGCGCCTAAGATCGGTTGTACTCCTGAAACACTTCGTGCCTGGCATCAAAAGCATTTAGATCAGCAAAATCCTATTAAAGTACAACAGATATCTGATCAAGAAAAAATGAAGCAAATGGAACGTGAAATTAAAGAATTAAAGCGTGCCAATGAAATTCTACGTAAAGCAGCCACTTTTTTCGCCCAGGCGGAGCTCGACCGCCCATACAAATAATGGTGGATTTTATCCATAACAATAAAGATCGATATGGTGTTGATGCGATTTGTAGGATTTTACCGATCGCAGCTTCAACCTATTACCGAACTTTAGATCTCGCTGACAATCCAGAACATCGAGCGAAACGAGATCTACATGATGAGCATCATGCTGAACAAATTAAACGAATTTGGAAGGAAAGTTCAGGTCGATATGGTGTACGTAAAGTCTGGCAAAAATTAAAACGTGAGGGTTATGTTATTGCACGCTGTACTGTTGCTCGATTAATGAAAAAGCTAGGTATACAAGGTGTTTGGCGTTGTAAGAATAAACAAAGCACCCGTAACCGAGATGACCAAAAACGGGCAGATGATTTAGTGAAACGTAATTTTACTGCTGATCATCCTGACCCTTGCGAAGCAGTGCTTCTCAGGTCAGTGACTTTACGTATATTCAAACCAATTCTGGCTGGGTCTACACCGCATTTATTATTGATGTGTTCTCACGAGCCATTGTTGGCTGGAAAGTATCTACACGAATGAATACAGATATGGTGCTCGATGCATTAGAGCAAGCATTGCATGATCGAGGCATGCCAAAGAATGTGATTCATCATTCCGACAGAGGTGTGCAATATCTTTCCATTCGTTATACCCATCGTTTAGAAGCAGCAAATTTACGAGCATCAGTCGGTACGACGGGTGATTCATACGATAATGCTTTGGCTGAAACGGTGAATGGCTTATACAAAACAGAGGTGATTGAATATCTAAAAGCAGATTGGCAAGGTTTAGCAGATGTACAACTTGCGACACTAAACTGGGTAGATTGGTTCAATAAAAAGCGTGTACACAGTGCACTGGGTTATGTATCGCCTTTTGAGTTTGAAGCAATGTACTATGATAAGATTAACCCGTTAGGTCAGGTGGCCTAACTTAAATAAAAAGTCTCCGACAAACCCGGTACGGTTCATAGAGCGTACACCGCTCCCAGATACAAAGATGCCAATCTGGCGTAGCTCGTTACTGGTTCGATGCTGACCATAAGCTGGATATTGAATTGCAAAGTCAATCACAGTTTGTTCATCAACACGGTTTTTCAAATTTGGAGTTCTACGACTCCGATTGATGAGGGCATCGACATTCCCTGTACTGGCAAGTTCTTGATAACGATAGAATGTATCTCTAGATACGCCCATGACTTTACAAGCTTTGGATACGTTTTGGAGTTCTTCTGCTAAATTCAGCAGACCGACTTTGTGTTTGATGATTTGATTGTTAGTATGCAACATGAGAAGTTACCTTTATTGATTGAGATTCGACACCTTTAATCAAAATCGGTAACTTCTTCTTTTTCAAGACCTATGTCAGATTAAGTCTGAACTAATACAGGTAGTCAAGTTGCAATTGATCAAGTCACCGATGCAGGTCAGTTATTTCGCACCACAGGCATTATCACACAAGCCTTACAAGGGCAATCGGACGGTAGCCTCACCGTCTACAAGCTCAGCATAGAAGACCCGACCGCACTTTGGAAACAACGCCGCAATAGCCGCGTATTTATGAACAAAAGCGTGCGAGATGTAGTGGAAATCCTATTCAAAGAATGGCAGAACAAAAGCCCTTTATTCGCTTCTAGCCTCACACTCGATTTAAGCGGACTCAGTCAAGAATACGACATCCGTCCCTTTATCATGCAAAACAACGAAAGCGACCATGACTTTGGGCAGGCTCTGTTTCCAGCTTTTTGCTCACATAACCCTTATCGCCCAGTAAAAGCCCTATAATATCTCGACTTAATTCATTGACCACCCTGACATCGTGGACATTCCCTGCTTTTATTTTTAAGCTAACGATCTCACCCAAGTTATTGATAATCAGATGAAGCTTAAAACCATAGAACCAATCCATACTGGTTTTTCCTCGTTCAGCTAAACCTTTAAATACCTTATGTCGATGAATGCGTCGGTTGTCGCATACCTTGATTTTTGTAGAGTCGATCAGGCTAATGTCTGTGCACTGTCCTTTCACGGTATGAAAGAAGCTACTGAGCGCCTGTAAGCATCGTGGCATCAACTCAATCATTCGGTTATAGCTTGGCAAGTTGGGGAACGCTGACTTCCGAACCATTGGATCATGTTGCAGTAATAGGATTTGAAAAATCGATAACCCGAATAGTGAAATAAAATGACGATAGTCATAATTTCAGACAGGCTTATCTCTGTTTCTCGTTTTTTGATCAGTTGAAATGAGTGCTTTTTGCAAAGCTGACCCAAAAGCTAGACAAAAATCATCAATGTGGCAGAAAAGTTCGGTAATATTGTCCATGGAGAGGCTCTTGGTGATTTAGATTTTGTCTTGAGAACCAAAACTTTACATCATTCTTGAGCCTTTATCTATTTACTTTTCTTATCCCGAACTCAGGTTACGATAAATAATTTAAAAGCACATATGAGAAACTATATACCAACGTTCCTCTCCCTATAGATGAGAAAAATGCGTCTCAATCCCTTTATTAAAAGAAATTGAAATGAATGTTGCTTACGAAATCGTTTTAGATACAAATAAAAGTTTTCATGCAAGTATTTGTGTCATAAATAAAAATAATGATTTGGAAGTTAAATATATCGAACCTGGAAAATCCAAATGTGATTAACATACTTTATAAAATCACGGTTCATCATTCGATCTTAACTATAGTTAAAAACGCAAGTGAGCCTTTAAAAAATAGCTTCTACTCCAAAAATCTGACAGTCATGCCTTTGCGAACAATTTTAGATAAATTATTTGCGTCCCAATTGGTCAATCGAATACACCCATGCGAAGCTGTTTTAGAAATTAAAGCGGGGTTGGGTGTCCCATGAATTCCAAAAGAAGGTCGAGATAAACCAATCCAAATATTTCCAACTGGATTATTCGGTCCGGGCGGTAAACTAAGAGGCTTAAGATTTTTGCCTTGAATAAAATTCTTAGGGTTATAGCTGTAGTGTGGATTTGGCACAATGCTCCCAATCACATGAGTGCCAGATGGTGAGGGATTATCTTCACTACCAATGGTTGCAGGAAAAGAAGCAATCATCTTATTTTGTTGATCAAGCAAATATAATTGTTTTGAGCCTTTGTGCGCGATAATCATTTTTATATTTTTTGGCAACGTGTTTTTCACATTTGCCACAATAATCTTTTCACCAACTTTATTAAAAGTTGCACCTGAATTTATTTTTTGTAAAAACAATTCATCCATATGAAACTTTTCACCCAGCATCTCAGTCACACGGGTGTAATACAAACCTCGCATCTTTGATTGTTCAGCATAATCTATAGGAATAGATTGAGCATAAGGCCCCTTCAAGTCTTGTGCAGTAATCGTGTATTCAATAAATGTTGGTTGGGTTGTATCTTCATTTAAAAGATGCCAAGTATTTGCGTCTAAGATTCCATCACCACTTAGACCCTTCATAATTTGAAAAGCTGAAATCGCTTTAACAGTATTTAAGCCCAATGAACCATCAATCGCCCCTGAAGATGAATAGTGGCGACTCAACAGGACTTGTAACTTTGCGTAAACAGGAAGATAGCCTTTTTCAAGATTGTCTGACCATTCAGCTTTATTTAGATTATCTAAAGACCATGTGCTGGGTTGATTTAACAATGCCAAATTGTTCTGGTCATTAGTTGAAATACTAAGTAGACTGTGCGGTTCTCGTGCGTTTGCATAAGTTGAAAAAATACAGATATTACTCAAGCAAATAATTAAGAAACGACTCAACATAGTAGCTAATCCCAAGGTAAAACGATTTGTCAAAATGAAAATACCAATAGTTTAAATAAAGTTAAATAAATGCGCCTTTGTAATAATTTTAGTTAAAAAAATGCCAACTTAAGCATGCAAAAGTATATGAGCTGTAACGTTAATATTGTATATTAATTAACTAATCTAGGACGATTTTATGTCCGCGCTAAATAAATTTAGCCATATAGGCATAAATAATTGATATGGCTGAACATTTAAATTGAGGTAAAGTTATAAATGAATACAAAAGTAAAAGTAATCTCGGTTGATGGTGATGTTTGGCGCTTTTCCAATACAAATAAAAAATTAATTCTAAAAAAAGGGGCGAAACTTCAGGCAAAGGATGTATTGCATCTTTCTGAAGAAAGCAATGTCGTATTGCAGCTTTCAAATGGTCGTGTAGTCGAAATACACGGCAAAGATTTAATCAATAACGATGGTAATTTCAGTCTTAATTCCTTACTGGTCGAGTCAAATTCAGATATCGACAAAATTGTAAATTTTGCAAAATCATTTCAGCAAATGAATGAATCTGAACAACAAAATGATGTTGTTCGCTTAGACGACGGTCGCGTATTCAAAAAAGAGGGTAAGGACTACGTTGAAATTGCAGGGGAGTCTTTCGAGGGCGATCCTGATGTTACCCAAGGTGGGCATCGTTTTGTTCAACTGACACGGGCAGGTGAAACATCTGTCGCTGATGGTATCAAACCATTAATGTTGAACCGGGTGGTAGATAATATTTCGCCTTTAGGAATTCAATACCCAATATTATCTTCAGTTATTAAGCCATTTGAACATGGTTTGGGTGGTGGTAGCTGGACACCTTTGTCTCCATTTGCACCTACACCAAACACGCCACCTGTCGCAAGCGATGACACGTACAACACCGCATTCAACACGCCAGTGACCCTCA
>NZ_JADKPY010000075.1:0-48990 GCF_015351505.1 Acinetobacter sp. SK-43 | reverse complement strand
GCACAGCGAATACAAGTGCGACCGGTGTAGGTACGATCGTGGATAACGATCCAGCCCCAGTTCTGAATATCACTGGTCCAGCAACCATCAATGAAACAGCAGGTACGGCTACATATACGGTTACTTTGACAGGAAATACAAGCCTACCTGTAACGGTTAATTATGCTACAGCGAATGGTACGGCAACGTCAGGAACAGACTACACTAGCACATCAGGAACATTAACGTTTGCTGTAGGAGAAACGAGCAAAACGATTACTATTCCGATATTGAATGACTTTAAAGTTGAGAATTCAGAAAATTACACAATTTCACTGAGTTCTCCGACAAATGCCACGATCAATACTGGAAGCGTAACTACATCAATTATTGATGATGACTTTGCGCCACATGTAGATTTAGATGCGAATAATAGTGCTGGAGTAACAGGCGATGATTACCGCACATTCTATACTGTTGGTGGAGGTCTTGCTGTTTCGATCAGTGATATTGACACTAATGTTACGGATGTAAATGTTCCTGTTGGTACAGATGCAACGACTAAGCATATTAAGAGTGCAACTGTTGAATTAACTAACGCACAAACTGGAGATGCATTTAACTTCGGTACAATGCCAAGTGGTATTACGGCAAGTAAGTCAGGCAATATCATTACTTTAACTTCAACCGATCCAAATGGTTCGACTTTAGATGCTTTTGAAAGCGCAATTAAAGCTGTTACATTCGCAGCGGATGCCAATACACCAAATGCAACGGTAGATCGAATTGTTAAAGTGAATGTTACGGATATCGGTGATAACGTTAGTAATAATGCATTTACAACCATTACCGTGAATGTTATTCAAGCACCGGGAACGCCAGGTTCTCCAGTGAATAATGGTGATAATACAGTAATAGGTGGAGATGGTGATGACGTATTACTTGGAGATGCGGGTGGTGTAAAAACCGTTCTCCAAGCTGGTACAAACTACAACATAGCCTTCATTCTCGATGTATCGGGCAGTATGGCATTTGATCTAGATCAGGGATCTGGCACTTCCCAAGAACGCTTGAATTTATTGAAAGATGGCTTAAAACAGTATATTCAGAATACCGTTTTACCATTTGCAGCAAAAGCAGGAACAGTAGATGGTGGCCATATCAATATTGCATTGATCAAGTTTGCAGGTTTAGCAGAAACCAGTTTAACCATTAGTATTGCAGATGTTGTCAACGGTGATTGGACTGCGTTAGAAACGGCAATTAATAGTTTAACCCAAGGTGGCGGAACTAACTATGAAGCGGCGTTCAATCAAGCAGAACGATGGTTTAAAGGTCTATCAACTGGAGCGAATGATGCGAATACTGGTACTAATGCTAGCGACAGAGCATCGACAAATGCCGATGGTACTGCGATTGCAGGTTACAAGAATTTAACTTTCTTTATTACCGACGGTAACCCAACTTTCTATATGAATGGCAATACAGAAGATGGCAGTGGATCGGAAAATCAAAATGCCGCTGCATTCAATACCATTCTCAGTCAGTCGAAGAGTACGTTTGATCACGGTTATAATTTAACTAGTGGTAATGGTGGGATAGGCTCAATAAGTACTGTAGCAGCAATTGGGCTAGGTATTGGAGTTAAAAAACCTTGGCTTCAAATGTTTGATAATACGGATAGTATTGGCAACATTACGATTGATTTGGGAACCCAAAATGTATCAGGTGCATCAATCACTAATTCATCAGCACCTACCGCCACATCTATCGCTAACTTTGACAATGCGGTGGGTAATAATGCCCCAAGTGCTTGGGTGGCAAGTGGTGATGCTGCTGCCGCTACGCGAACTTCTTTTAATAAATTACTGCTGTCTGATACTACACAAGGGAATGGCGTGGCTGCAGTGTACCAAGGTCCAAGCTTTGCAGTGACAGGAAGTAGCACATTTGTATCCTTCGAATATGGACGTAGTAATTGGGTTGCTGGTGATACCTTTACTTGGAAATTGCAACGTCAAGTGGGTGGTGTTTGGGAAACTGTTGAAGTGGGTTCAAATGCTGCATCGAATGACCATGCTCCATCGGGAACTGATTCTACAGGGCTCTTTATGCAATCAGGTATCTTGCTTGCGGGAACATATCGTTTGCAGTTTGAAGTTGAAGATAAGTCTGGTACGGGCACAGGTAACTATCGGGTTAGAATTGATAATGTCCAACTCAATACCAGTGCGGGAACGGACACTATTATAACGACAGGCGGTCAACCTGATATTGTCTTAACCGCAGATCAATTCCAATATGCTTTAGAGGCTGGTGGACTATCTACAACCCTAACGCCTGTTGGTAATGACAAACTGTTTGGTGGTAATGGAAATGATGTCATGTTTGGCGATACCATCAATACGGATTGGTTGGACTGGACAGGCCGTAATTTGGATGCAGCCAATCAGCCAGATGCCGCAGGTTCAGGTATGGCAGCATTAAAAGAGTATTTAAGTCGCAGTCCATCTGATTATACCTTGGTGAACGCAGGTTTAGGTGTGCAAGCTATTGATTTGTATAACTACATCAAAGCGGAATCGAATACCACAACGGGCATCAGCCGTTTTAATGCGACAGCAGATACACGTGGCGGAAATGACGTGCTTGATGGTGGTGCAGGTAATGACATTTTGTATGGTCAAGGTGGTAATGACATTTTAATCGGCGGAGCAGGAAATGATATTCTGTTTGGTGGTACAGGTGCTGATACCTTTGTTTGGGGTAAAACGCTGAATACAACGACGGGTAATTTGGATCTTAATGGTACAAACAATGCTGATGGCTCTACCGACACAATCAAGGGCTTTAGCCTTGCAGAGAGTGACAAAATTGATGCCAAAGCATTGTTGGATGCTTTAGGTTGGAATGGCAGTATGGGAACTTTAAGCCAATTTGTGAGTGTGAGTGGTAATACCATTGATATCCATAATGTAGCAGATACATTAAGCGTCAATATTGTGGTTGAAGGTCAAACATTTACTGATTTAAATGACATGATTGCTAAAACCAATTTCCAAACAACATAACCTAGATAGAGGGTGGAATAATTTCACCCTCTATTTTGCTTAAAAAACTGATGTCCGCATTAAACATATACCACATGCTTTAAAAGAGGGGAAACCTGTGAAAAAATTAACATTAACTAAAATCGCAATGCTCGTAGCAGCGAGTGCAGCGATGAATGTTTCAGCAGCAGACCTAACATCTGTGACTAAAACTGCTATTGAAAATAACCCAGAAATACAAACACAATGGTTTAGCTTTCTTGAAGCAACAGCAAATCAAAAACAAGCACGCGCTGGCTATTTACCGTCGTTAGATTTAAATGCAGCGTACGGCAAAGGCAACCGTGAATTCGATGGCGATCGTGGTTGGTTCAATCAAGGTCAGGCAGAAATTGCATTAACGCAAGTGTTGTTCGATGGTTTTCGTATTAAAAGCAAAGTTGAACAAGGCGATTATGCTGCGCTAAAACGTTATTACGATTTGAATGCAGGTATTGAACAAAAAGCACTTGAAGCAACTCAAGCATATTTAGATGTACAGCGTTATCGCGAACTAGTTGGTTTGGCAGAAGGAAATTTTGCCAATCATCAACGTGTTTATAATCAAGTATTACAACGTACCAATCAGGGTGTAGGTAATAGAGCAGATTTGTCACAAATCACAGGTCGTTTATCACTTGCTCAAACCAACTTGATGACTGAACAGGCCAACTTAAATGATGTATCTGCACGTTTTGCACGAATTGTTGGGGTGGAGCCAAGTAGTAATCTTGCGCCAGTAAGTGTGAATGTGGCACTGCCAAACAACACACAAGAATTGATTACCTCTGCGTATAACAATAACAACAGCTTAAAAGCTGCGTTAAGTGAAATGCAATATGCGCGTGCGAGTGCTCAAGAATTTAAAGCCAATATGTACCCGAAACTTTCGTTTGTAGCGCGTACAGGTTTATATCAAAACCGTAATAGTTTTGATGAGCGTAGCAATCCCGATAACGATAAATACGGGCAAGATAGCGCAGTTGAATTAAGACTCAACTACAATCTATTTAATGGTTTTGCAGACAGAGCAGCCATGAATGCTGCCAATGCACGTGTTTCATTATCTAATGATTTGAAAAACAAAGCATGTGTCGATATTCGCCAAACATCAACTGTGGCTTATAACAATGTGAATAACTACAGCAGCCAGTTACAATGGTTACAACGTCATCGTGATGAATCGGCTTCAGTTGTAAAAGCATATAACGATCAGTTTGATATTGGTCGTCGTACATTACTTGATGTTTTAGACTCGGAAAATGAAGCATTCCAAGCCAATCGTGCTTATGTAACTACGCAATATGACTTGAAAGTTGCACAATTCCAAACACTGTATAGCATGGGTCAATTATTGCCTGCGCTCGGTATTCAACGTGATAATTTACCTGCTGTATCAGACGTGAGTCAGCGTGAAATTAATGCTGCAAATGTTTGTTCTGCGAATGTGCAAGCACAAGTCGCTGAATAATGATCTGATGAATTAAAAATAGGGTGAAACGTGCGCCCTATTTTTACTTGTAAATATACATTTTATATAAGAGAAGTTATTGTTATTGAACAATTGGAAGCAATACATTAACTCATCTGCAAGTTTAAGTTCAAAAGAATCAAAATACATTTTGACCTATGGTGAATAAGTGACAACACAAATATTTGATCCTTTAGCGTTATGCCTCATTCGGGTCGCTAAAGATTATGAGGTAAGTATTACGCAAGAAGGGCTGCTTTCGGGTTTACCTTTGCCGAATGGCTTGCTGATTCCTCACTTTGTAGCACGTGCTGCAGATCGTGTGAGCTTAAGCAGTAATATAGTGCAGCAAGGTTTAGCACAGTTAAATCACTTTGTGTTTCCTGCAATTTTATTGTTAAAAAATAATACTGCGTGTGTGTTGTATCGAATTGATCATGAACAGCAACTAGCAACCGTTTATTTTCCAGAATTGGCCGATACCGTTAAACAAATTCCAATTGCGGAATTGCAAGCGCAGTATGTCGGTTCAGTGATTTATTTACAGCAACGTCAGTTTATTGTCGATAACAAACTGAAAATGGAAAAAAATCAGCAACACTGGTTTTGGCGTGTAATTCGTGAACACCGTTCAATTTATAAAGATATTTTGCTCGGTGCATTATTCATCAATATTTTCGCCTTATGTTCTCCATTTT
Organism: Acinetobacter sp. SK-43; assembly: GCF_015351505.1. NCBI lineage: Bacteria > Pseudomonadati > Pseudomonadota > Gammaproteobacteria > Moraxellales > Moraxellaceae > Acinetobacter > Acinetobacter sp. SK-43. The sequence continues at coordinate 43,753 of NZ_JADKPY010000075.1, read as the reverse complement.
TTGTCATGAACGTTTATGACCGAGTGGTACCGAACCATGCCTTAGATACGTTATGGGTTTTGGCACTCGGCATCATGATTATTATTACCGCCGATTTTGTTTTAAAGTTAGGACGCAGTTATTTTGTCGATTTAGCTGCGACGCGTGCAGACAATAAACTATCTGCTTATATCATGGAAAAAGTGCTTGGTCGTCGCATGGAGCAGAATAATATGTCGGTGGGTATGACGGCATCAAATATTCAATCCTATGAATCGATTCGTTCATTTACCAGTTCATTGACTGTTGTTTCCTTAGTCGATCTGCCGTTTTTTGTATTGTTCCTTGCGGTCATTTGTATCATTTCATGGGTGTTTGTGATTCCGCTGCTCATTGCAGCATTTATCATTTTATTGCACGCGTTGTCAGTGCATGTCAATTTGAAAAAATTATCTGATGCGATGGCAGAAGCTTCACAACAACGTCAAGCCTTGTTAATTGAAACTTTAAACAATGAAGAAACCATTAAGAGTTTTAATGCTAACGGTCGTATGCAAGCTTTGTGGGAAAAAGCCACCCGTTTTACCGTGCATTATTCTGCAAAGTTACGTTTTTTAGGTGGAACGGTTGGAAACTTTGCGTCATGGGTTCAACAAACCGTTGGCGTGGTCATTATCATCATCGGGGTTTACTTGATTGTTGAAGGCAAGCTCACGCAAGGCGCACTCATTGCCTGTTATATGATTTCGACTCGTGCGTTGGCCCCAATTGCACAGGTTGCAGGCTTACTTACTCAATATTATCAAGCGTCAAGTGCATTAAATTTATTGAACAAAACAGTTGAAGCGGAACAAGAGCGAGAAAATCTAAAAGGTTGGGTCAGTCATACCAATCTTATTGGTAATATTGAATTTAAAAATGTCAGTTTGCGCTATCCGAATGAGTCACGTTCAGCTTTGGAAGATATTACGTTATCGATTCGCGCAGGTGAAAAAGTGGCGATATTGGGTAAAGTCGGTTCTGGTAAAAGCTCGATTGAAAAAATATTATTGTCACTTTATCGACCTACAGAGGGTACGGTATTTATTGATCAAACCAATATTGCACAGATTGATCCTGCGGAATTACGCAACCAAATTGGTTATATTCCACAAGACATCGACTTATTGAATGGTACGGTGTTGTCGAATATTGTGTTGGGCAATCCACATGTCAGCCGAACGGTTTTGGAACAAAGTTTAGTCATTTCGGGTTTAGGGCAGATTCTAAAAGCACATGAAGATGGTTTGTCTTTGCAAGTCGGTGAGCGAGGGCACAAACTGTCGGGTGGGCAACGTCAAGCAATCGCAGTTGCACGTGCAATTGCTCAAAATGCGAAAATTTTGATTTTCGATGAGCCGACCAGTGCCATGGATACGCCATTGGAAAATCATGTGATTCATCATTTAAAACAATACATGACAGCCCAACACACCTTGATCTTGGTCACGCATAAACCTGCGTTATTGGCTTTGGTCGATCGAATTATCATTCTTGAAGATGGCAAAGTCATTGCAAATGGCGAGAAAGAAACTGTCTTGAAAGCGATGTTTCCTCAACAAGAAAAAACTGTAGGAGTAACGTCGTGAGCGAAGAACAAAATAAAACCAATCGCGAGAAATTATTTCAAGGTGTAGGTAAAAGTATCGAAAACTCTGAAAAGGTGATGAATCCTATTTTCGGTCGTTTGCGTTTATTTAAACAATATCAACCTGCCGATGCAAATGATTGGCAGCGACAGGTTAAGGAAGTCACACAATCACAAAAACCACTCAAGACACGAATGACCCTTTATATTATTGTGGTGACTTTTGTCTGCCTGTTGCTTTGGGCAGGTTTTGCCAAAGTCGATGAAATTACTCGTGGTGAAGGAAAAGTGATTCCATCTCAACAGATGCAAGTGATTCAATCGGTTGATGGTGGCGTGGTTGAAAAGGTGTATGTGCAGGAAGGTGAGCACGTCAAAAAAGGCGATCTATTGATTCGTATTGACCCGACACGGTTCACCTCAAATTTGAATGAAGTTAATGCCAAGATTTTTGCCTTGCAAACCAAAGTTAGACGTTTAAGTGCACAATTAAATGGCTCGGGCTATACCTCAGGCAGTGTCCCTGCGGGGGTTTCACCTGATGCAGCTGCAATCATTATGGCGCAAGAAAGCCAATATTATGCAGAAAGTCTACGTGAACTGAGTCAAAGAACCATGACCAATCAAGGCACGGTTTCGACCCGTCAACAGGAGTCACAACGGGCGCAAGCTGCGCTCGGCCAAGCCGAAAGAGCATATCAAATTGCGGTGCGGGAGTTAAATACCACAAGACCGTTGTTAAAGACGGGTGCAGTGTCAGAAATGGATATTTTGCGCCTTGAACGTGACGTATCGAATGCCGATGGCGAACGCAAACAGGCGGCAGCGAATTTAAGAGCTACGCAGGCATCTATTGGGGAAGCGCAATCACGCACTTCTGAGGCTGCGGTGAGTTTAAAAAATCAATGGCGCAATGAACTGGCAGAAGCGCAAGCTCAGCTAGTGAGTTTAAAGGAAAGTATTTCAGGCGTGGCAGATCGAGTAAAAACCACAGATATTCGTTCACCGACCAATGGTATCGTGCAGAAAATTTTCTTTAATACCATCGGTGGGGTGGTGAAACCGAGTGATCAAGTCGCGGAAATCGTACCTTTAGATGGACAATTGATTGTTGAAGCAAAAGTGTCTCCGAAAGATATTGCTTTTGTACGACCAGATTTGCCTGCGGTGATTAAATTTACGGCCTATGATTTTTCAATCTATGGCGGAATGAATGCGAAAGTAAAACATATTAGCCCAGACACATTTACCGATGAAAAAGGCAATATGTTTTATATCGTCCGTGCAGTGACAGACAAACCAACTTTCGGTAAAGGATTGTCTGTGATTCCAGGGATGACGGTTCAATTGGATATTATGACAGGTAAGAAAACAATTCTTTCTTATTTACTTAAACCAATTTTAAAAGCGAAAAATAATGCCTTAACCGAACGTTAAGTCGAATAAAAACCGAAATCTCTTAAAATCCCTCTTTTGAAAAGAGGGATTTTTGATTTATAAAGTAAATTTTAAACGCGCGAAATTTACATTTTATTGAAGCAGATAAAAAATCTAAATTCATTTTTAGTTTTTTCCAGTGCCAAAATGTTGCACCCAATACGTTCGATGAGTTACATCATTTCGAACGCAGGTAATCGCATAATCTTTAAATTGGGGTTTCATTAAGTTATCGCAATGTCCGGGACTGAGCGCCAGCCAATTTTCTAAAACTTGTTTTAGGTTGCTTTGACCTGTTGCTAAATTTTCCCCACCACCACCTTTGTATCCTGTTTTTTTAATACGAGCTCTCAGATTTTCACCACTTCGACCGACATGACTTAAAATCTGACGTTGCGAAATATCCAGCGCATGTGCAGTTGAACTTGTTTGTAATTGATTATTCCATTTTAGCGAGTGGGTAGCCGAGTAAGCTATTTTTCCACATTGTTGCGGTTGATGCCGAATCACGTTAATGGCATTTAAAACGGCTTGCTGATATTGTGGATTTTGAATGTCATCACAAGAAATATTCGCAAAAGATGCTAAATTTTGTTCAGGCGAATTTTGAGTTTGTGATGGCGTAGATTGAGCCATGCTTTTATTTAAATGATTCTGCAAAGCCTGTTGCGGTTGAGGATTCGAACAGCCAGAAAGAAAACAACACAGACCACATGCAAAAAAATGATAAGCAATGTTTTTCATGGTGATCCTATTTTTAATTTTTAACTGATAAAATTATAATCCAATCGCTACATACTGAATATGAAAATTCAGGAATTAAAGCTTTGATAAAAACAATAGACCTCTTTCATAACCCCCTATAGTTCCCCTTTGAGAAGGAGGATGAGGAATATATTCCGCAAGAGGGGTTTTAAAGACTTATGAAAGAGGTCTAGTATAAACTGAATGAAAACAATCTGATTGTAGTAGCTCAAACCTGATCTGACAGTTACCAATATTTGATCTATGCTGTCAGGTTAAATTTGAGCTAAATTCTTTTCAGCCCAAATGTCTTTCCCATCAAGCAATGTTATCAATGGTGTTCTGCCATTACACACTTTGCCCTGATGGGTTCGTTTAGTATTATAAAATACTAGCCATTCGTCTAGATCTGTTTGTAATGTTTCTAGTGAATCATACAGCTTCTTACGGAATGTAATTTGATAAAACTCCTGCAAGATCGTCTTGTGGAATCGTTCGCAAATTCCATTGGTTTGAGGGGATGCCGCTTTGGTCTTAGTGTGATCAATATCATTCAATGCTAAATAGAGCTCATAATCATGGTGTTCCACCTTACCGCAATATTTTGTACCCCTGTCGGTCAGGATTCTCAGCATCGGCAAACCATGCTGAGCATAGAATGGCAGAACCCGATCATTCAGCAGGTCGGCAGCAGTGATTGGGGTTTTAGTGGTGTATAGCTTGCAGTGAACTACCTTGCTGTACGTATCGATAAAAGTTTGCTGATAAATACGTCCTACACCTTTTAAATTTCCCACATAGAAAGTATCTTGTGCTCCAAGATAACCAGGATGATGTGTCTCAATTTCACCGCAAGCCACATCATCTTCGTGCTTGCGTTCAAGTGCTGCTATTTGCTGGTCATTGAGTTCAATACCTTCTTGAGCAACTTTCATTTCAAGTGCCTTTAATCGCTTTTTGAAATTCTCAAGATTGTGCCTAAGCCAAATAGAGCGTACACCGCTCCCAGATACAAAGATGCCAATCTGGCGTAGCTCGTTACTGGTTCGATGCTGACCATAAGCTGGATATTGAATTACAAAGTCAATCACAGCGTATTCAGTTTGTTCATCAACACGGTTTTTCAAATTTGGAGTTCTACGACTCCGATTGATGAGGGCATCGACATTCCCTGTACTGGCAAGTTCTTGATAACGATAGAATGTATCTCTAGATACGCCCATGACTTTACAAGCTTTGGATTCGTTTTGGAGTTCTTCTGCTAAATTCAGCAGACCGACTTTGTGTTTAATGATTTGATTGTTAGTATGCAACATGAGAAGTTACCTTTATTGATTGAGATTCGACACCATTAATCAAAATCGGTAACTTCTTCTTTTTCAAGAAGAATGTACGATCAAGTCTTAACTAATACATTTAAGGTCTTGATAGCAATACTCAGCCCAGTCCGCCATCAAACCTTTCCTTTTCTCAAGGTAAGCTCCACGTAAATAAGCAGCTTCAACTTCATCAGGTAGCTTATGTGCTAATACATGCTCACAGACTTCACGAGGATAATCGGTTTTGTCCGCTGACCAGTCACGGAATGTGGAACGAAAACCATGTGTTGTAATCACTCTGTTTTGTTTAAGATCAATATAGCCTAAGCCATTTTCTTTAAGCTTTTGTTCATGCATTCGTTTGATCAATGTGGTTAATGACATATCAGAAAGCATTTCTCCAGAACGTGGAGCTGGGAAAATGAAATCTTGTGGTTGGCTATATTCTTGAATGGATTCAAGCAACGTAATGGCTTCTTTAGACAAAGGTACACGATGCTCTTTATCTGCTTTCATACGCTCTTTGGGAATAATCCAGACCTTATTCTTAAAATCAATTTCCTGCCATTTCGCACCAAAAATCTCACCAGAACGACAGGCGGTTAAAATCGTAAATTCCAGAGCTTTGGGTGAAATCCCTTTTTTCTGTCTCAGATGATGGATGAACTCAGCAACCTGTTCATAAGGCAGGGATGGATGTGGACGTGATTCCTGCTTTAAGGTGCCTAATATAGGTTCAAGATTGCCTTTCCATTCAGCAGGGTTGTCACCCTCAAAATATCCCATAGCCTTTGCATAATCAAAAATGGTTTCTATACGACCACGAATACGTCTGGCTGTTTCATTCTTCTCAACCCAGATAGGTTTGAGAGCTTCAGCAATATCAACTTTAGTAATGGAGCCAATACTAATATTACCTAAAGTTGGGTAAATATAGGTTTCTAATGTAGAAGTCCATTGACCAATATGTTTTTCATTTTTAAGTTCACGGGTTTTATTTGCTACAACAACTTTTGCACATTCACGGAATGTTTTGTTCCTTAACTGCTGGATACGTTGCTTTTCAAGTTGTTCTTGTTTATGGGCAATTGGATCAATGCCACTTCGTATTTGTAGTCTTAATTCAGTTGCTTTAGCGCGAGCTTCAGCTAATGAAACTTCAGGATAGGGGCCAATACCAATATCACGGCGATGAGGTTTTAACTTTCCATCTTTATCTAAACGTTTGCCAACAACAGCACGTAAAATCCAGACACGAGAATTGCCTTCGACATTCAAGCACAAACCATCAACCCCGCCGACTGAATGCCGACCAGTCGCTTTAATTTTTGCTACGCCGAGTGCTGATAGCTCTTTAGATTTCTTTGGCATGATTTTCTTACCCCTCAACCTACCCCACATAAAATACTGGAAATGATTGGAATAGACAAGACGTGTTTGGAAGTCTATGATTGTAAATAATTGAAAAATATATTTTTATAATATTTAATTGGATTGCTTTGGACTACTGTTATACGGACACCGCTTCCGCCAAATACTTAAAAAGCCTCTGTTTATACAGAGGCTTTTTTATTTCTATAAGAAAATTTCAACTATCTATTCTATTTATTAAGTTAATCTTTTATGGAATCTAAAGTGGATAGATTTTGTGAAAAAGAATACTGATGTTAATGCATTCACCCAAGCAAATTTCATACAAAATTGATTGTTTGATAAATTAAGAGAATTGTTATCTAAAATAAAAATAAATTTTGTATGCTAAAAAACAAGAAAAATCTTTGCTGATAGCATTGCATAACTATTATCTATGTTTTGTACTGCTTTAAAAATCATGCATTTTTTGCATGAAATATTTAATTTTTGCATTATCGTTTTTAAAAGAAAAAAGTGACACTTGCCTGTGCTTATTGTTGAGTCGAAAGTTCTGCTGTATGGCTGAAAAATTTTGACTGAGTCAACATGGATTATCACCAAGGTTTGATGTGTATTGATCACATTGGTGTAAAGAAGGATAGGGAAGGAATAATTATTATGAACCAAAAAAGGTTGCTCAAATATATTCTCATCGCAATGATATCGGGAATATTAGTTGGTTGGGCATGTCATAGCTCAGTAAGTACAGCACAAGCAACGGATATTGCATCTTATTTTAAGATTGTCACGGATGTCTTTCTTCGATTGATCAAGATGATTATTGCTCCATTAGTCTTTGCAACGATTGTTTCAGGATTAATTTCGATGGGTAAATCATCCTCTTTAGGATCGATTACAGTCAAAGCCATGAGTTGGTTTATTGGCGCTTCATTTATTTCACTATTGCTAGGTATGGGACTTGGGAATTATTTCCAACCGGGTGTGGGAATGAATCTCGTTATACCAAAGGAAGCTGTAGATGTGGGTGTAAGTGCATCAAGCTTAAGTCTTCAAACATTTATTACACATATTTTCCCGCGTAGTTTCGCTGAGGCAATGGCGAATAATGAAATTCTTCAGATTTTAGTCTTTTCGATATTTTTTGGTTCGGCTTTAGCTTATGTCCAACATCAATCTGGGGCTACCGTCATTGGGCGCATTATTGATGAGCTATGTCGTGTGATGTTTCGTATCACGGATTACGTGATGGCTGCTGCACCAATCGCTGTTTTTGCGGCAATTGTATCTGCAATCACAGTTCAGGGTCCGAAGCTGATCTTAGACTATAGTATTTTTATCGGGCAGTTCTATGTGGGGCTGTTGATCTTATGGATGATCCTGATTTCTTTTGGTTATATTTTCTTGAAGAAAGATGTTTTTAGATTGGTCAAAGCTGTACGTGAACCGACAACTTTGGCTTTTGCTACGGCAAGTAGTGAATCTGCTTATCCTAAGACAATGGAAGCGTTGAATAAGTTTGGTGTACCGAAACGGATTACCAGTTTTGTGTTGCCACTTGGTTATTCATTTAACCTAGATGGTTCAATGATGTATATGTCTTTTGCAGTACTCTTTATTGCGCAAGCTTACAATATTGATCTAAGTTTTACTCAACAAGTTTTAATTCTATTAACGTTAATGATCACCAGTAAAGGAATAGCCGGCGTTTCAAGGGCTTCAATTGTTGTGATTGCATCTACTTTAGTGATGTTTAAATTGCCTGAGGCTGGAATTTTATTGATCCTTGCGGTTGATCAATTTTTGGATATGGGCAGAACTGCAACAAATGTCATAGGCAACAGTATTGCTACAGCTGTGATTGCTAGAACTGAGGTGGGCAATGAGGAAGTCGATGAGGTTGAGGAAGTGGTTGTTGATTCAATTGTGCCAGTGAGTCGTTTAGCAGATAACACCTAACTTTTGAAACCAGTAAAAAAGATTGGATGACAAGTAAATTTATAAACTAAAATGATTGTTTAATATCTTTGAATCTGATTTTAGATCATCGGTATTAAGCAATCATTTTTATTTCATAATTATTATTATTTAAATTCTTGTGAGGTTAAAAAATCCCAAATATAGTTTATTCTTTTGGAGAGTACGATTTTTCTTCTGATGATATAAACGTCTTGATATGTGTGAAAATTAATTGGTTCAACGATTTTAAGTTTATTTTCTGCAATCTCTTTTTCAACAAGAAGCTTTGGTAGCCAAGCAATTCCTAAACCTTGTAAAACGAGTTCTTTTAAATCGCTTGCATTATCAGTTTCATATAATATTCGATAGTTTAGTTGATTTTCTATAATATCATCGACACATTTTCTCAAATAAGCTTGTTTGCTATATGATAACAACGGAAATAATTCATTAAATGAATATTTTGGTTGGTTATTATAAAGGGCGGTGACAGGCAAAATTTCCATTTTTACGATTTTGTGGAAAAGAAAAAGTGAAAAATCCATTTGAGCTAAAGTTTTCTGGTCACAATAACAAATCAAGAAATCGCAAGAACCATCTGTGAGCAAGCGCATGCCTTGTTTGAGGTTTGCTGCAATAATTTCTAATTTTAAATCACTCAGATCTTCTGAAAGCTCATGAATAAACCGCGGGAAAAACTGCGTAATGAGCGAATGCGAAACAGCGAATTTTGTATTTAGTTCATTGTTTTTAATATTTTTTTCTAAATAGGTAATTGTGCTTGAAAGTTGGTTGTGAATGTTTTTAGCAGTAGCTAATAAAATTTGTCCAGCTTCAGTGAAATCAATATTTTTACTTTCTCGATCGAGGATTGGGAAACCCAAAGCATTTTCAATATTTTGTAGTCTACGTGAGAAGGCAGACTGAGTTACATGCCTGATCTCTGCTGCTTGGGAGATTGATTTTTCCTGTTCTAATGCAAGTAAATCTTCAATCCATCGAATTTCCAAGGTCATAAATTATCCTTAATGCATGCTCATACACTATTATAATCTATTATGCAAAAAATGCATGTAGTAATATTTTTTTACATTAGAAAAAACACATACAGTCTTTTAACATAAAAATATAGTCGTACAGGATTTATTCAAATGAACATTAAGATTAATACGCGGACTGAAAAAGATTTATTGGGTTTTAAAGAAATTCCTTCGAATTGTTATTATGGTGTGCAAACTTTAAGAGCAATCGAGAATTTTAATTTAAGCCAAAGTAAATTAAGCCAGTTTCCAAACTTTATTAAAGCATTGGCAATGGTTAAGTCTGCGTGTGCTTATTCAAATCTTAAATTAAATAAAATTGATGAAAATAAAAACAAAGCAATTCAATATGCATGCCAGCAGATTTTAAATAATCATTATCATGACCAATTTATGGTGGATATGATCCAAGGTGGTGCCGGAACCTCAACCAATATGAATATAAATGAGGTTGTGACAAATATTGGATTGGAATATCTAGGCCATAGTAAGGGTGAATATCAATACTTACATCCTAACAATGATGTGAATATGTCTCAGTCGACCAACGATGTATATCCTACTGCAATCAAAATAGGTTTAATTGCGGCAATTGAACAGTTAAATGTACCTTTTAATCATCTAATTGCGAGTTTTAGAGCAAAATCTGAAGAGTTTTCGGATATTTTGAAAATGGGTAGAACTCAGTTACAAGATGCCGTGCCGATGACATTAGGACAAGAATTTGGGGCTTTCGCTGCTACATTACAAAATGATTTAGATAAATTAAATCAGATCATGCCCGATGCTTTGAGTGTTGTAAATCTAGGTGGTACCGCGATAGGTACAGGCATCAATACTGAAGTGAAGTATCGTGAATATGCTATCGAAGCTTTGTCAGAAATTACGGGTCGTAAGATTAGCAGTTCACCTGATTTAATCGAAGCCACATCAGATATGGGTGATTTTGTTTTATTGTCGAGTTTCCTAAAACGTACAGCGACAAAGCTTTCAAAAATCGCCAATGATTTGCGTCTATTATCGAGTGGTCCACGTGCTGGTTTAAGTGAAATTTATCTTGAGCCACGTCAGCCTGGAAGTTCAATCATGCCAGGTAAAGTGAATCCTGTAATTCCAGAGGCAATGAATTTAATTTGTTTCCAAGTGATTGCAAATGATTTGGCTGTCACTTTAGCTGCTGAGGCAGGGCAGTTGCAGCTTAATGCGATGGAACCATTGATTGCATTCAAACTATTTGAATCAATTGATTTGCTAGGAAAAGCAATGCAAATGTTCCAACTTAAATGTATTGATACGATTCGTGCTAATGCGGAACTTTGTCAGTCACAAGTTGAAAATTCGATTGGTATTATTACAGCATTAAATCCATTTTTAGGTTATGAAACCACGACACGTATCGCTAAACAAGCAAATGAATCTAGTCAAAGTGTGCTGAGTCTAATTAAAGCTGAAAATCTAATTTCTGATGAAGTTTTGGCAGATATTTTAGCTGTAAAAAATATGGTACATCCAAAGCAATCAGTCTGACTTTTAAAGACTTGATGTAAATTTGTTAAACTCAAGAAAGCTTGTGACAGCTTTCTTGGGTTATTGATCTTCAAAACGATATAGCTCTAAACCGCTCTGAAAAAATAAGAAATAAAATCGTATTTTTACATTTTCAATACTACTCCTATACATGTGGGTCCAAGCAGAATGATTCTTGCAATGTAAAATATGAAAAATTAATTAATTTTTATAGTTTTGATCGTGGTTTACAAAATTTTAGTGTTGAAGCTGACATTGAATCCTCGTGTAAACGTTCAAACCATATTTGGAAATAGATGATCTTTTTAATCATTCCAATTTGAAATTTTGATCCATCTATTGGGTTTATCCAAGTCTAAAACCGAAGCTGATTTAGAGACTTTTTATGTTTTCTCCCTACATCCATGCATTTGCATTGTTTTTTTCATTACTGAATCCATTCCTTATGAGTGTTTACATGATTGGCATGATTCGTAATACGGATGCCAAAGTTTTTAGCAAAGCATTGATTCAAGGATGTTTAATCGCATTTATTGTTTTTATTTTATTTGCTTGGGGTGGTGAAAGTATTTTTAGCCGTTATTTGAATGTTCGATTTGAATCATTTCAAATTTTCGGTGGTCTCATCTTTTTAGTCATTGGTTATCGTTACGTTTTTCAAGGTGCAGAAACAATTGGTGAGATGAGAGGTGCACCTGAACATTTAGCTGGAACAATAGCTATGCCATTTATGATTGGACCAGGAACCATAAGTGCTGCAGTAGTCACGGGGATTAGTGTTCCATTTTCAGGTGCGGTTGCAGTCATTGCGATTACGTTGATGTTAACGTGTAGTATTTTGATTCTGATGAAATTTGCACATGATCATTTACGCTATAAACATGCAAAATATATTGATCGTTATTTTGACATTGTAGGTCGTTTGTCGGCTCTGCTGATTGGCACAATTGCTGTTGATATGATAGTTAATGGGATTATGGGGTTGATTGAAAGTGCTAATATTATTAAATAGAAGTATATATGGTATTTAAAATATAAATACCAAATGAACAATTTTCTCATTTCTATCCGAAAATTAGTGCGATGTAATCATTTTGAAATATTCATCGTAATTTATATAAATATATTTGATGGTATTTTGAGCTAATTTGCATATGTTTAATTGTCTGAATAAAGGATAATAGTGGCGTAGCATATTTACGAGTTTTACTCATGTCTCCTTTAGATCAATTAAACCAAGCTCCCGATGATCAATCTGAATTAACGATGTCAGTGCTTATGACACCTGATATGGCAAATTTTTCAGGCAATGTTCATGGTGGAGCAATTTTAAAGTTACTTGATCAAGTCGCATACGCCTGCGCTAGTCGTTATTCAGGTAGTTATGTTGTGACTTTATCTGTGGATAAGGTCAATTTCAAAGAACCTATTTATGTAGGAGAGCTGGTTACCTTTTTAGCAAGTGTGAATCATGTTGGTCGTACATCTATGGAGATTGGTATTCGAGTGGAAGCTCAAAATATCCAAAAAAGAACGATTCGTCATACCAACACATGCTACTTCACGATGGTAGCAGTAGATGAACAACGTCAGCCAAAAGCAGTTCCAGCATTAAATTTAGATACAGATTGGAAGCGTTGTCGTTTTGAAGCAGCTGAATTACGCAAAATTCATCGTTTAGAAGAAGTGCAACAACCATCATGCAGCATTTTCAAAAAATCTTCTCAATGCTAATAGCTTAATTCTCTGATTTAAAAAAAGAACGAACCGCAGCATGGTTCGTTCTTTTGCATTAATAACAAGATTCTATTGTTATTAATGTGGTCTAAAGGTCTGGAGGAACCTTGAGATCAGTTTAGTTTGTAGCAGCAGGTGCAGATGCAGGTGTTTCACTCGCAGTTGCATCAATTGTTGCTTGACCTTGAGTTTCTGGCTGTTCTTGAGTTGAGACAACAACTTTCTCTTCTGTTTCATGCGCAGCATGTGATTGATCATGTGCTGTAGCAGCAAAGGTTGTTGCAGCAGCAAGTGTAAGCGTAGTAGCTAACAAAGTCTTAACAAGTTTCATAATTGGCATCCTTAAATTCAATTTTTAAAAGCCGCTATCAAGTTTACTGAACAAACAGAGCCTGATTTCGACATGGGTTCATGCTAAGTGCCAAAATTATTTACAGCAATATTCTTAACAATGTTTTACGCCTAGCTTAACAATGTGAAATAATAATTAATGTTATGTTGCAGACATGTAAAACAAAACGCCAAAATGAATCATTAAAATGTGTGCAAATATGTTTTTTTGATTAAAAATAGAACAGATGAATTACGAATGGGAAACATAAACTCGGATTTATATAAAATCTGTTGATTGTATAAAACGATTATATTTTTTAATTTAATTTCTTTATTTGATTTAATATGGTGATTTTGTTCTGGAAAATAATAATTATGTGACTTAAGTCTCAACTGGTGGTTTTTAATAAATTGCTTCATTTTCAGTTTTCTTTCTCGATACAATAGGCTTAACACTTAGATTGAGATTGTCGTGAAACTCATTAGCCATAAAGCTGTACCCACTCATATTATTTCTGGTTTTCTCGGTGCTGGTAAAACCACATTACTCCAGTATTTATTGACTCAAAAACCTGAACATGAGACTTGGGCTGTTTTAATGAATGAATTTGGGCAAATTGGTGTGGATCAGCAGCTTATTACTCAACAGCAAGGCTATGCGGTTAAAGAATTATTAGGTGGATGTTTATGCTGTAGTAGTCAGCTTCCTATGCAGATTGCACTTTCACGACTTTTAAGTGAAACACAACCAGATCGTTTGTTTATTGAGCCCACAGGTTTGGGACATCCCGCCCAATTGCTTGAGCAACTTACAGAACCGCACTGGCAACGAAGTTTAGATATGCGAGCGTTGGTCATTGTTGTTGATGGAAGTCGATTACATGATGAAAATTGGGTAAGACAGAACTTATATACAGATCAACTTAAAGCTGCACAAATTGTTGTAATTTCACATGCTGATTGCATGACAGATAATGATCAACAGATTTATTTTGAACTAAAAAAAGAATTTCAGGCTTATGTGCAGGATTGGATTGAAGCTGAACATGGCCACGTCCAACTCGAAGTGATTGATAAAGCACAGCGACCTGTTTTACGTAAAATTCAACCATTATTGAAATTACAACAGCATCAAACGCTAGATGAAAATGTCAGCGCAGTGAAACAACTACCGTACCATTATGTTGAGTCATCACAAGGCTATACCGTTGCAGGATGGAAATTGCCTAAACGTTGGATGTTTAATTTTAATGAGCTTTTAGATTTGTTTTGTGCACAACAGGATTGGGTGCGTATAAAAGGTATTTTTAATACAGATCAAGGTTGGAAAAGTTTCAACTTTAATCCTGAGCAATTTAATTACAAGTCAACTGAAGCAGGGCTAGATAATCGAATTGAAATTATTACGCAGGCATCACATGACTGGTTTAAGTTTGAATCGGAGTTGTTAGATTGTCAGCTAAAAGATGAATGATTCATCGTCATAACGGCCAAATGGCATCTTTATTTTTTCAAAATAGAGTATGCTTAGCGCCAAATTTGAGGATGTATTCTATGGCTCTAAAAGCAACGATATATAAGGCAGATTTGAATATTGCCAATATGGATGAGCATATTTATGCTGATTATCAACTTACACTTGCGCTGCATCCGTCTGAAACAATTGAACGACTCATGGTTCGTGTGCTCGCTTACGCGCGTTTCGCTGACGAGCGTTTAGAATTCACAAAAGATCTGTTTGAAACTGACGAACCTGCTTTATGGCAAAAGGATCTAACAGGGCTTTTGGAAAAGTGGATCGAAGTAGGTTGTCCAGCAGAAGATAAAGTCAAAAAAGCAAGTGCTCGTTGCAAGCAAGTCGCAGTTGTTGCATATGGTTCGCAAGTAGATGATTGGTGGAAACGTAATAGTAAAATCAAAACTTTAACGAATGTCGAAGTTTGGCAGCTAGATGATAAAACTACCAGTGAACTAGAGCAGTTGTGCGAAAGAACGATGCAGTTACAACTGAATATTTTAGATGGTGAGTGGACTTTGTTGGGCGATAAAGGTCAAGTCGATATTAAATGGCAAAAATTGCAATAATTGGCTTGATTGATATTAGGAGATAATTTGAGATGATAACTGAATTAGAAATTATTGATTTAAAAATTGGTGAAGGTAAAGAAGCAGTTAAAGGTGCGCTTATTACCACTCACTACACGGGATGGTTAGAAGATGGTACTAAATTCGATTCTTCAATTGACCGTGGAAATTACTTTGAAACCGTGATTGGCACAGGTCGTGTAATCAAAGGTTGGGATCAAGGTATCATGGGAATGCGCGTGGGTGGAAAGCGTAAGCTGATTGTTCCGTCACACTTGGCATATGGTGAAAGAAAAATGGGAAAAATAATTCCTGCACATTCAAACTTGATATTTGAGATCGAATTATTTGATGTCAAAACACGAGATGAATAATTAAAAAAATATGTTGATAGAAATCACAATTCAATCTTAATTTATGATTTTATTGTGATTTTTGTCATTTGTACAAAAACAATACAAATAAATATGTGATAATTAATTTAAGTATTTGATTTATATAAGTTTTATATAATTATTTTTTTAGGCGATTTAAGTATAAAGTTATTGATTCTGTAGACAGTTCTGTATATCTTTGAGTTAAAAGAGCAGTGTTTTGTGAATCAAACTTTTTTCATAAAATGTGAATTGAGTTTGCCTTTTGGAAAAATTGATTAAACTGGATAATCATTAGGCAAACTAGCTTATTGATGTAATTGGCTAAATATAAAAATATTTCACTTGTGTGAACCAAGTGATAAAAATTGAGTGAGTAGAGGTGGGTATGAATGACTATTTGGATATTACCGCGTCTGTGCTATTAAAAGAGCTAAATAATTTTTTCATGATTGATACGTATGATGGCTCGGAAAATGGTTTTTGGGCAAATTCTAAAGCATTGACGGATAAACATTACTGGATGGATGGAGACAACAAAGTTGAAATCATTCGAGAGTTGAGTTCTTCTAATCCTCATGCAGAATGTAATTATAAAATTACATTACTTTCACCTGAGGAAGGTAATGTAGTTCTTCTTGATTATGATGGATTCAATAAAAAGATTTTAACTTTCCGTCGTGGTGATTGGGTCAACCGTCTTTATCGTTACTTTTATCATAAAGAGCGCTGCTACTTACAAGACCGTGCAGAACATCCAAATTTCCAACTTATTCAATACTAGTCTGTATACATTGATAAAGATTGCCTCGACTATCTAAGATGATCGAGGCAAATTTTTTTGTGGGTCTAAAATAACAATTTAATTTTAAGATTATTTTCAGTTTAAAAAATTATAACTACAATCCTCATATTACTCGGCAAAGTCAGCCATCCAATTGTCGATAAGATGAAATCCCTCTGCATATCTCTGTACTGATTTTTTCTTTATTATTGAGAATATTCTCCATGTCTACTCCTTCAAGATCGCCAGCTTTAAAATGCTTTTTAGGGCTCGTGGTTGGTATGTTATGCAACACGGCAACTTTCGCAGCCAACCCCAAAATTGATGCTACTACCTTGACGGTGATTGGTTATCATGAGATTACCGATGAAAAAGATGCTCTGATACCAAGCTATGCGGTAACAACACAGCAATTTAGTGAGCATATCCAATCGTTAAAGAAAAATGGTTGCCATTTTATTAATGTAGATCAACTTATTAAGGCTCATCAAGGCAAGTATAGATTACCCAAAAAACCTGTTTTATTAACAGTAGATGATGGTTATCAGTCTTTCTACCAAAATGCTTATCCAATTATTCGTAAAAATAAAATTCCAGTCTTACTTGCAGTGGTGGGTTCTTGGTTAGAGCCATCCAATCTTGAAAAAGTCGATTTCGGTGGTGAGCCGATTGATAGAAATAAAATCTTAAGTTGGAGTGAACTTAAAGAAATGCAGAGTTCGGGTTTAGTGGAAATTGCTAGCCACAGTTATCATCTGCACGAGGGAGTCAATGCAAATCCACAAGGTAATTTAGAACCTGCTGCAATTTCTCGAATTTATGATCCCAAAAATCAAAGTTATGAAAGCGATTCAGCTTACCAGCAACGTATTTATCAAGATTTAAAAAAGAATAATGATTTACTACAGGCACATGGATTGCGATCACCACGAGTTATGGTATGGCCATATGGTCGATACAATATGCAGCTTGTGCAAACAGCAAAACAACTTGGTATGCCAATCACCATTACTTTGGATGATGGTGCAGATCATGCCAAACAGTCCTTGCAGAATATGAGTCGTATATTGATACAAGGTAATATGTCGACAAATGCTTTGGCACAAGAAATCAAAAATAGAGAATTGAATTTAAATGACAATAATCGACCGCAAAAAATTATGCATGTCGACCTTGATTACATTTATGATCCCGACCCTCAACAAGAAGAACGCAACTTAAGCCATTTGCTTGAACGTATTAATGGTATGGGCGTGAATACAGTTTATTTGCAAGCGTTCTCTGATCCTGATGCCAATGGTTCAGCAGATATGGTGTATTTTCCAAATCGTCATATACCAATGCGGGCTGATCTATTTAATCGTGTAGCTTGGCAAATTCAAACGCGTACCTCAGTGCAACGACTTTATGCATGGATGCCAATGTTGGCTTGGGAGCTACCAAAGACTAATCCTGTTGCAAATGAGCTGGTTCAAACACAGCAGGCCAAAGCAGGTGAACATTTAAACATGGGCTATATACGTCTGAGCCCGTTCTCGCCAAAAGCTCGACAAACGATCAAAGAAATTTACCAAGATTTAGGGAAATCCACACCATTTGATGGTCTGCTATTTCATGATGATGTGACTTTATCTGATTATGAAGATGCTAGTCCTCAGGCTTTGGCTGCTTATACGCAACAAGGCTTAACAACCGACTTAGCTAAAATTCGGAATAATGATGCTGATCTGCAGAAGTGGACTGCATACAAAACTCGATATCTAGATGATTTTGCAATGGAATTAGCAAATGAAGTGCGACAATACCAACCTTATTTAATGACTGCTCGGAATCTATATGCTCAAGTTGCATTAAATGCTTATGCAGAAAACTGGTATGCACAATCACTAGAACAATCTTTAAATCGTTATGATTTCACTGCGATTATGGCAATGCCATATATGGAAAAGGTAGATCAGCCTGAACAGTTCTATAGCAACATTTTAAAACGTCTTAAAAAATATCCAAATGGTATTAAAAAGTCAGTGATGGAATTACAAGCCGTGAACTGGCGAAATGATCAAAAAATACCATCTGAAGAGATGGCTGCGACAATCAAATCATTATATCAACAGGGTGCAATGCACATTGCTTACTATCCAGATGATCCGATTAAAGATCACCCTGATGTAAAGCAAATGCATGATGCTTTTGCACAGAAATCATCACAACTAGTGCCTTAATTGAGTATGTGAAATGATTGAAATTGCAGCCTTATGGTCATATGCCATTAAGTTCGTATTCTATTATCCGTTATTCATGTCTTATTTATGGATGATGGGGGCAATTCTATTTTATTGGAAAGAACGCCAAGACCCACCTTATCAACAGCCAAAAAGTTTAGAGCTTTACCCAAAAGTTGCAGTTCTTATTCCTTGTTTTAATGAAGGTGATAATGCTGAAGAAACCATTAGCCATGCTTTACAGCTGGATTATCCGAATTTTGAAGTGATTGCGATTAATGATGGTAGTTCAGATAATACGGGAGAGGTACTTGATCGTCTCGCAAGTCAATATGAAAAATTACGTGTTGTACATCTAGCTCAAAATCAAGGCAAGGCAATGGGATTGCAGGTGGGTAGCTTGATGACTGATGCTGAGTTCTTGATTGGCATTGATGGTGATGCTTTACTTGATCCTCATGCAGCTAAATGGATGATGCGACATTTTCTAGAGGATGAAACGGTTGCAGCGGTCACAGGAAATCCACGTATAAGAACACGATCAACCTTACTTGGTCGAATTCAAGTGGGTGAATTCTCATCTATCGTTGGAATGATTAAAAGAGCACAGCGTACGTTTGGTCGATTATTTACGGTATCAGGGGTAATTACTGCATTTCGTAAAAGTGCCGTGCATCAAGTCGATTATTGGTCTCCAAATATGTTGACTGAAGATATTGATATTACTTGGAAGCTTCAACGAGCAGGGTGGAATGTACGTTTTGAACCGAATGCCTTGGTGTGGATTTTGATGCCAGAAACCTTTAATGGTTTGTGGAAGCAGCGTTTACGGTGGGCGATGGGCGGAGCACAGGTCTTAATCAAGAATTTGGATGTCTTCTTGAAACCCAAACTTAACTTCTTATGGCCATTAATGCTTGAATTATGCTTGACCTTGGTATGGTCATATTTGATGCTAATTATGGCTGTCATATGGCTATTACATTTTGTTATTACACTCCCAAGTCTCGCTATTGTAAGTTCGCCATTTTTGCCTTACGGAAGTGGGATTTTATTAGGGGCAACGTGTTTAATTCAGTTTGCTTTAAGCAAATGGATGGATAGTCGTTATGAACCAAACTTGGGTAAAAATTACTACTGGATGATTTGGTATCCCTTTGTATTTTGGTTAATTACGATAACTGCTACAATCGTCGCCTTTCCAAAAGTACTGCTTCGTGGACAGGAAAAACGTGCACGTTGGATTAGTCCTGATCGTGGTATTCGTTAAGTTGTAAGTCTAATCTTACAGAGTATAGTGAAATGAAAGTAAATAGCTTGATTATTGATTTACGTCGCCAACTCCCATGGCATAAACGCTATTTTTCGACCACAACAACAGCGATGATGTGGGCAGGCTGGTTATTATTATGGCGTCCATTCGTTTTAGTTTGGGTATTGATTGAAATTCAGAAAACCCATCTAGCACAGCGTTTAATGTCAGGATTTAGTAATGGTATTGAACATGGTGTAATCGCATTAATTTTTTGTGCTGTCATACTCATGTTATGGGGTTTATTGCCTTCTAAATCAGTGAGTGAAAGGCAAACTGTCGAAAAGCGAATCACGGATTTTGCTCGCTATTTTGAACTATCAGAACAAGAAATATCTTCTGGTCGTCAGCAAAAGATCACAATCGTTCACCATGATGAGAATGGTAAAATCATCCGAGTGGAATAACCTTCAATTCTAATAGATTTATTAGATACCTTAGTTTCGACTGAGGTATTTTTTGTATTTTATAAATTTCAGGCATAAAAAAACCAGCTTACGCTGGATTTTTTTACTGCACCAAACTTCAGTAGTTGAAGGATGGTGCCCGAGGCCAGACTCGAACTGGCACGCTTTGTGGGCGGGGGATTTTAAATCCCCTGTGTCTACCGATTTCACCACTCGGGCATGTGCGCAATAATAGTGGAGGCTTTAAATCTTGGCAAGAGTAAAATCAACTATTTGCTTTATTTTCAATCAAAACATGTTTTTAACCTATAAAAAATAATCATGTGCTATGTCTTTTTCATAGTTCTTTCACAAAATTGAGATCATTTGTTCATATTAGCTGATTAGGTTTAAGCATTTAAGGTGATAAAAATAAGGTAGTACTTAAATGACTGTAAATATTTCACGACGGGAACTCATTCAAAAAAGTTTATTCGGTTTGGGTGCATTATCACTCACAGTGGGAATGACAGGTTGTAATGATAGTTCAGATAATGAAACTTCTAGTTTAAAGGTGAGTTTTGAACATGGTGTTGCAAGTGGTGATCCGTTGCAAGATCGCGTTATTTTATGGACGCGTTTAACACCAAATGAAATCAGTGCACGTTTACAAGTGACATGGGAGCTTGCATTAGATCAACAGTTTAAACAAATCATTAAAACAGACAAAGTGACTACATCAGCATCACAAGATTTTACGGTGAAAGTGGATGCAACGGGACTTCGGGCTGATACAAGTTATTATTATCGGTTTATTTTTGGAAATAAGATTTCTCCAATAGGGCAGACTAAAACGTTACCCATAAGCACATCTAAAGTTAGTTTTGCAGTATGTTCATGCTCAAATTATCCAGCGGGATATTTTTATGTATATCGTGAAATTGCAAAGCAAAATGTAGATGTGGTGATTCATTTAGGTGACTATATTTATGAGTATGGTGCTGATGGATATGCCACTGATGATGCTGCAAAACTTGGTCGTACTTTAGCGGCAGATAACGATAAAGAAATTATTAAATTAGATGATTACCGAAAGCGATATGCACTATATCGAAAAGATCAGGACTTACAGGCTGCGCATCAACGTCATCCATTTATCGTGATTTGGGATGACCATGAGTTGACGAATGATACTTGGAAAAATGGTGCTGAAAATCATCAAGCAAATGAAGGTTCGTTCCTTGAGCGTAAGTTGGCTGCATTACAGGCATATTTCGAATGGATGCCAATTCGTCCTGTAGATGATCAGCATGTAAAGATTTATCGCCAATTCGATTTTGGTAATCTTGTTCAATTGACTATGTTGGATACCCGTATTATTGCTCGAGATCAACAATTAGATTATGCAAATTATTTAACTGCGACGGGCATAGACGTTGCTAAGTTTCAAACTGATCTTACTAGTCCAACGCGTACTTTGATGGGGTTTGAACAACGTGATTGGTTATTAGGCAAATTACAGCAATCAAATGCAACTTGGAATGTTTTGGGACAGCAAATTTTAATGTCTAAAATGTTTATTCCTTCTGAGTTGTTACTTTCTTTGGCTGAAATAACTTCAGGCAATCCAACAGCTGAAACACTCACAAAAATGAATACGCAAATTACTGAACTGGTAACGCTAAAAGTTCGACTACAAAATAATGATCCAACACTTACTCAACAAGAGAAAGCGCGTGTACTTACGACTGCACCGTATAATTTAGACGCTTGGGATGGTTATTTCACTGAACGCGAGATTTTGTATGGCACATTAGCGCAGTTGAAAAAGAAAATCGTGGTCTTGGCGGGTGATACACACAATGCTTGGTCTTCAAATTTATACAGTAAAGATGGGGCATTCGTTGGAGTAGAGTTAGCTACCAGTTCAGTATCTTCACCAGGATTGGAAAAATACCTCAACATTCCTTTGGCACAATTGCAACAATTTGAATTTGCATTCAAGACTCTAATTGATGAATTGAATTATTGTAATTTGAATCAACGTGGTTATTTGGTGGTTGAATTTGATCAGTTACAGGTGCAGTCGAAGTGGGTTTTTGTTGATTCTATTAAGCAAGCAAACTATTCCGTTGATGAAAGTCGACAGCACCAACTTAATTTAGATGTCAATTTATTGCCCATTCAGACAGCTCAGCAAGTTGCATAATTTTGAAATCAAAAAAGCCAAGTATCTAAAGCTTGGCTTTTTATAAAACATCAAATTTTAGACATAAAAAAACCAGCTTACGCTGGATTTTTACTGCACCAAACTTCAGTAGTTGAAGGATGGTGCCCGAGGCCAGACTCGAACTGGCACGCTTTGTGGGCGGGGGATTTTAAATCCCCTGTGTCTACCGATTTCACCACTCGGGCTTTACCAATGGAGGCGGAGGTCGGAATCGAACCGGCGTACACGGAGTTGCAGTCCGCTGCATGACCACTCTGCCACCCCGCCATCTCTTGGTGATGCACATATTAGCAATCTTTAGAAAAAAAACAATAGTGTTTGCGGTGAATATGCACATAAAAACAACATCTAAAAGAATATTGGCTAAATTATCATGTATTATTTGCATTATTGATTCATACCCACTTTGGAGATGCGCTGTGGCATTGGTTTTAGACGGTCGTGCATTGGCAACACAAATCGAAGCTGATTTGTTGGTACGTGTAGAAGCATTAAAAGCAAAATCGGGTCGTACCCCAATTTTGGCAACAATTTTAGTTGGTGATGATGGTGCATCTGCAACTTATGTGCGTATGAAAGGAAATGCTTGCCGCCGTGTAGGCATGGATTCTCTAAAGGTTGAACTGCCAAAAGAAACGACAACTGAACAATTACTTGCTGAAATTGAAAAATTAAATGCAAATCCTGATGTGCACGGTATTTTGCTTCAACATCCAGTACCTGAACAAATTGATGAAAGAGCATGTTTTGATGCGATTTCACTCGAAAAAGATGTGGATGGTGTGACTTGTCTTGGTTTTGGTCGTATGTCAATGGGCGAAGCCGCGTATGGTTCAGCAACTCCAGCGGGTATCATGACGATTTTAAAAGAAAACAAGATTGAAATTGCAGGTAAGCATGCCGTTGTTGTTGGTCGTTCAGCAATTTTAGGTAAACCAATGGCAATGATGCTATTACAAGCCAATGCTACCGTGACGATTTGTCATTCACGTACTCAAAACCTTCCTGAGTTAGTGAAGCAAGCCGATATTATTGTGGGTGCAGTAGGTAAGGCTGAATTAATTCAGAAAGATTGGATCAAACAAGGTGCTGTTGTCGTTGATGCTGGTTTTCATCCACGTGATGGCGGTGGTGTGGGTGATATCCAATTAGTGGGTATTGAAGATGTTGCATCAGCTTATACACCAGTCCCAGGTGGTGTAGGACCTATGACGATCACGACTTTGATTCGTCAAACAGTTGAAGCTGCTGAAAAAGCTTTAGGTTAAATATCCACTTTAAGCCCTTCTAAATAGAGGGGCTTTTTTTAAGAATTTAAGAAATATGAGCTGTACATTTCAATTTGCGAAAGCACCTGATCAATTGCTTAAAGCCTTACATGAAGTTATTCCAAACACTGATTTATTGGCACAGCAGTTACCTGAAACCCCAATTTCATTGTGGCTAATTCCTCCTGTATTCCCAACTGATCGTTTAGATGATGAGGTGATTCGTCGTATTTGGAATGAAACCCCTTATTGGATCTTTTGCTGGGCTTCGGGGTTGGCGATGGCGCAATGGCTACTCGCTGAACCACATCATGTAAAAGATAAGGTGGTATTGGATTTTGGTGCAGGCTCAGGTGTGGTTGCAATAGCAGCAAAAATGGCTGGTGCAAAACGTGTTATTTGCTGTGATATTGACCAAGTAAGCTTGGAATCATGTCGTGAAAATGCATTACTCAATAATGTAGAACTTGAATATTTAGATGATTTATACAAATCTGAACAGGTCGATGTTTTGCTTGCTGCTGATGTACTTTATGATCAGTGTAATCGTTTCTTTTTAGATGAGTTTTTGAAGTTCGCACCTGAAGTATGGGTGGCGGATAGTCGTGTGAAAAATTTTAGCCATCCGCAATATTTGAAAATAGATGAACGAAGTGCAACGACTTGGCCCGATTTAGATGAAGCCAAAGAATTTCGGAATGTAAGTTTTTATCGTACACATCCTCAATAGGCTCTAAATCAAGATAGGGTACTTTGCTGTGTTCTCTGTTTATCAAATAGCAACAGAGATTATTTTGTGTGGATGATAAAACAAGTCTCAGCGATTCAAGTATTGAAAGTTAATTCATATAAATGCTTTCGTACTTGATCGCAATACAATCAAAATGAGGCTTAAATAGTGAATATTAAACAATCAGATGACACTAAACACGGAACTTTTGAGATTTTTGATGCTGATGTAAAAGCTGGTGAGATGGCTTACACGTGGGCAGGTGATTCAATGTTCATCATTGATCATACTGATGTCGAAGATCAATTTCGTGGACAAGGAATTGGTCGTCAATTGTTGGATGCTTTGGTTGCATTTGCACGTGAACGAGAGATTAAAGTTATTCCTTTGTGTCCTTTCTCTAAATCTGTTTTTGATAAAGATCAGTCAATTCACGATGTGCTAAAAGTATAACTATTGATGAAACGTATCTGAAATTGATTCAGATACGTTTTATGTCTTTTATGAATTATTTGCAGTGATAGCGAACGACTTTAAGGGTAGAAGGTCGAGCTTCTAAAGCCTGACGAGTCGCATAACCTTCACTATTGTTCAGATCTGGCGAATTTGTAAGACCAAAAGTGGTACGGCTATTGCCAAGCTTAACACCATATTGTTCTTGTTGAGTTGGGTTCATGATTTCATTCACACTCAGCACTGAGATTTTATAATTTTTATCAGCACCTAAAACTTGTTTACAAGCATGTTGTAATTTGCGCTCGTCAACATCACGATTGCTATGTGCTGCTAAGGTGTATGCTAGAGTCGCTGATGTTGCTGTTTTATTTTCAATTTGATAGCCAGTCACGCCATTGTATTGATGTGGACTAGTTTGACATGCTGCAATGAAAAGACTACCGCTTACAATAACGAATAAATTAGTTTTTTTCATATCAATGGTCCTGTTATTTCTGTTTTTAAGTATCGCATAAAATCAGCTTTAAGTTGTTAGGATTCTTTAAAACCTAAGCTATTCATCGCATATGAGTTCAAAGTTAAAGAAAGAATTTTCGTTTTCGAACAATTTTGCATATAATCTGCCAAGTTTTTTTATTTAATACAGAAGTCATTGCTTTATTGCAGTATCGAAGCCCGTTTTTTAACGGGCATTTAATTTGTTGCTCAAATAAATAAGGCAAGTCTGGATAGGTATGTCATGATCTCTACAGATAGTCAAAAAAAATATGTGGTTGCATTTGACCAAGGTACCACGAGTTCACGCGCGATCGTGTTGGATCACGATGCGAATGTAATCACGATCGCTCAACGTGAGTTTACTCAAATCTACCCACAACCAGGTTGGGTAGAGCATGATCCGATGGAGATATGGGCAACACAAAGTGCAGTCTGGGTTGAGGCACTTGCACAGGCAAGTATTTCAAGTGATCAAATCGCAGCGATTGGGATCACCAACCAACGTGAAACTACTGTAATTTGGGATAAAAAAACAGGTAAACCTATCTACAATGCGATTGTTTGGCAAAGCCGTCAAAGCAATGAAATTTGTAATCAGCTTCGTCAGGATGGTTGGCAAGACTATATTCGTAAAGTCACAGGGCTTGTAATTGATCCTTATTTTTCTGCAACAAAAATTAAGTGGATCCTAGATCGAGTAGAAGGTAGTCGTGAACGTGCGGAGCGTGGTGAGCTTCTTTTCGGTACGATTGATACATGGTTGATTTGGAAACTTACCAATGGGCAAGCACATGTAACTGATTATACTAATGCTTCTCGCACTATGCTTTTCAACATTGAAACTTTGGAATGGGATGATAAGTTACTCGAAGCTTTGAATATTCCGAAAGCAATGTTGCCTGAGGTACGTAGTTCTTCGGAAGTGTACGGATATACGCATACAATTAGTGGGCAAGAAGTTGGAATTCCAATTGCAGGTATTGCTGGAGATCAGCAAGCCGCATTGTTCGGACAAATGTGCGTAGAAGTTGGACAAGCTAAAAACACTTATGGAACGGGTTGCTTTCTTTTAATGAACACGGGCAAGCGAATTGTTCAGTCTGAACATGGTTTACTTACAACAATTGCATGTGGTGCAAAAGGTGAAGTGAATTATGCATTGGAAGGTGCTGTGTTTAATGGTGGTTCATGTGTGCAATGGTTGCGTGATGAATTAAAAGCGATTAATGACTCACATGATTCTGAATACTACGCAACGAAAGTAAAAGACAGTAATGGGGTCTATGTTGTACCTGCGTTTACAGGTTTAGGTGCGCCATATTGGGACCCTACAGCACGCGGTGCGATTTTGGGTATTACACGCGGTGTGAGTATTGAGCATATTATTCGAGCAACTTTAGAATCGATTGCATATCAAACACGTGATGTTTTAGATGCAATGCAACAAGATTCGGGTGAGAAATTACGCACATTACGCGTTGATGGTGGCGTAACTGCAAACAATTTCTTGATGCAATTCCAAGCTGATATTTTAGGCACTTCAGTTGAACGACCTGCAATGAAAGAAACTACAGGTATGGGCGCTGCGTTTTTAGCTGGTTTAGCGGTCGGGTTTTGGTCTGATTTGAATGAATTAAAGAGTAGAATGACGATTGAGCGTAGTTTTACTCCTGAATGTACCCGCGACGAAACCGAAAAACTCTATAAAGGGTGGTTAAAAGCTGTTGGACGTACTCGTGATTGGGCAGAAGATTAGGGTAAAATAGCCGCCGAAGATATACAACAACACAGGATATATGAGCATGAGCTTGATACTACGCCAACAAAAAACCCTCGAATTAGTGAGAGAACGTGGCTATATAAGTATTGAAGAGCTTGCTCAATATTTTGATGTAACACCTCAAACGATTCGTCGTGATATCAACCACCTTGCTGATGAAGGTTTGCTGCGTCGCTATCATGGCGGAGCGGCACATGATTCAACGGTGGAAAACACGGAATACACGACTCGTGTTGGCTACATGCTTGAAGAAAAAAGAACGATTGCGGCTGCTGTAGCAGCGGCTGTTCCAGACCATGCATCTTTATTTATTAATATTGGTACAACAACTGAAGCAATCGCTCATGCACTTTTAAATCATACTGGTTTAAAAATCATTACTAATAATCTTAATGTGGCTAAGATTTTGAGTAATAAGGAAGACTTTGAGGTCTTAATTGCGAGTGGTCGTGTTCGTCCTGATGGTGGGGTTATTGGTCAAGCTACGGCTGATTTTTTTAAACAATTTAAAGCTGATTATGCGTTGATTGGTATCAGTGGTATTGAAGAAGATGGAACGCTTCTTGATTTTGATTTTCAAGAAGTGTGTGTTTCTCAAGAAATTTTATCTAGTGCTAGGCAAGTGTTTTTAGCAGCCGACAGTAGTAAATTTGGTCGTAATGCCATGATCCGATTGGGATCACTCAAACAAGTTGATTGTATATTTACAGATCAGCAGCCTAATGAAGAATACATGAAGACAATCCGTGAATTGGATGTTGGTTTGATTGTCGCAAAATAAGTATTCATTTTCGAACATTGCGATGTACTATTTGAGCTAATTGATTTAGCTCAATATTTCTATTATTTAGTCTAAAAACTTTCAAAAAATCTTTTTTGTTTAATACTTCAGCATTTTTCCTGTGATTTATAAATTTACCATTTATCTTTAAATGACTGCTGATTGGCATTTTTATGTCTATTTTTTATTGTTTATTTTCATTTGATGTGTTTTAATTTTCATTATTGAACAATAATGAAAATTTGCGGTGACATATGCAAACTTCTCCTCTGTTAAAAGACAAAATTTATGATATCGCTGTGATTGGTGGTGGTATCAATGGTGTAGGTATCGCTGCAGATGCAGCAGGACGTGGTTTGTCTGTGTTCTTATGCGAAAAAGATGATTTAGCAAGCCATACATCATCTGCAAGTAGCAAGCTCATTCATGGTGGATTGCGCTACCTCGAACATAAAGAATTCCGTCTCGTCCGTGAGGCATTGGCTGAGCGTGAAGTGTTATTGGCTAAAGCGCCGCATATCATTCGTCCAATGCGATTTATCATGCCGCATCGCCCACATCTACGTCCAGCATGGCTGATTCGAACAGGCCTATTTTTTTACGACCATTTAGGTAAACGTGAGAAATTATTGGGATCAAATAATGTCTATTTTAAAGATGATAGCCCACTAAATTCAGCAATTACTCGCGGTTTTGAATATTCTGATTGTGCGGTTGATGATTCACGTCTGGTTGTGTTAAATGCTATGCATGCACGTGAAAAAGGAGCAGATGTTGTTACTCGCACACTTTGTTTATCAGCTCAACGTGTAGAGGGTTATTGGGTTGTAGAACTAGAGAATGCACAAGGTTCATTTAAAATTAAAGCTAAAGCTTTAGTTAATGCTGCAGGCCCTTGGGTTGCACAGTTTATCAAACAAGATTTAGAGCTCAAATCACCTTATGGCATTCGTTTGATTCAAGGTAGTCATATTGTTGTGCCGAAACTGTATGAAGGTGACAAAGCATTTATTATGCAAAATGATGACCGCCGTATTGTGTTTGCGATTCCGTATTTAGATCAATATACAATGATTGGTACGACTGATCGTGAATATCAGGGTGATCCATCAAAAGTACAAATTACGCAAGCAGAAACAGATTATTTGCTTGAAGTGAGTAATGCACATTTCAAAAAACAGCTTACTCAAGCTGATATTATTTGGACATTTGCTGGGGTTAGACCATTATGTGATGATGAGTCCGATAATCCTTCAGCCATTACACGAGACTATACCTTAGCTTTATCTCAAGAAACTCATGATCAGGCACCATTACTTTCTGTTTTTGGTGGAAAGTTAACGACTTATCGGAAATTGGCTGAGTCGGCTATGCAGCAGTTAAAAGCATTCTTCCCTGAAATGAAGGGGAGTTGGACTGCAACTGAGGCTTTACCTGGTGGCGAAAATATGGCATCTGCTGAACAATTAGTGAATGAGATTCGTGCACAAATTACAGATGTTTCTGAGAGCTTAGCAAAACGTTGGGCGACTTCTTATGGTTCGCGTATTTGGAATATCTTGGGCGATGCTGTTTCAATTGATCAGCTTGGACTGAGTTTTGGACATGGATTATTTGCTAAAGAAGTGGATTACTTATGTCGATTTGAATGGGTAACAACTAGCGAAGATATTCTTTGGAGACGTTCTAAATTAGGATTGGTTTTTGCGCAAAATGAAATTGATCGCTTAGATGCCTATTTATCAAATAAGCCGAATCATATTGTAGCCGCTTAAATAGACTAATATAAAAAAGATCGCTGAAGCGATCTTTTTTATTATCCCTTGATCCCTCTTTATTAAAAGGAGGGAGCTAAGGTAATTAAGCAGATTTAACAGCTGCTAATAATTCATTTTGACGATCTTTAAGTGCTTGTGGTAAACGATCACCAAGTTTAGTAAATAACTCAGTGTGGCTTTCAAGCTCTTTGATCCATTGGTCTTTGTCTTGTGCTGTAACAGTTTCGAATTGCTCTTTAGAGAAGTCGATACCTGTCCAGTTCAATTGTTCATAAGTTGGAACGTAACCAATAGGAGTTTCAGTTGCTTCAGCACGACCTTCACAACGATCAATGATCCACTCGAGAACACGCATGTTTTGACCGAAACCAGGCCATACGAAGTTGCCTTCAGCATCACGACGGAACCAGTTTACGTTGAAGATTTTTGGTAATTTATTGCCAGCAGCTTCTGCTTTAGCACCTACTTCTTGACCAAGTTGTAACCAGTGACCGAAGTAATCAGCCATGTTATAACCTGCGAAAGGAAGCATCGCAAATGGATCACGACGAACAATACCTTGTTGACCAACAGCAGCAGCAGTTGTTTCAGAGCCCATAGTTGCAGCTTTATACACGCCATCAACCCAGTCAAATGCTTCAGAAACTAAAGGCACTGTGTCTGCACGACGACCACCGAAGATAAATGCAGAGATTGGTACGCCTGCTGGATTTTCCCAGTCAGCGTCGATAGAAGGGCATTGACCTGCTGAAACTGTGAAACGTGCATTTGGATGTGCAGCTTTTTCACCAGCAACGTGAGGTTGACCTTTCCAGTTGGTTAAGTTTGCTGGAACTTCTTTAGAAAGACCTTCCCACCAAACTTCACCGTCTTCAGTAACAGCAACGTTGGTATAGATTACATCTTTAGTTAAAGTTGCCATACAGTTCGGGTTGGTTTTGGTATTTGTACCAGGAGCAACACCGAAGAAACCAGCTTCTGGGTTGATTGCATATAAACGACCATCTTCACCTGGTTTAATCCAAGCAATATCGTCACCTACAGTCTCAATCTTCCAACCTTCATAACCCGCTGGTGGAATTAACATTGCAAAGTTAGTTTTACCACAAGCAGAAGGGAATGCTGCTGCGATGTAGTGTTTTTCACCTTGAGGATTTGTTACGCCCAAAATAAGCATGTGCTCAGCTAACCAGCCTTGTTCACGACCCATTGCAGATGCAATACGTAAAGCTAAACATTTTTTACCAAGTAAAGCGTTACCACCATAACCAGAACCGTAAGACCAGATTTCACGAGTTTCTGGGTAATGCACGATATATTTTTCACTGTTACAAGGCCAAGCAACATCTTTTTGACCTTCTTTAAGTGGAGCAGCTACTGTGTGTACACATGGGATGAATTCACCATCTGTACCTAACACGTCATAAACTGCTTTACCCATACGCGCCATTTTAGTCATGCTAACAGCAACGTAAGGTGAATCTGTTAATTCGATACCGATATGTGCAATGTGGCTACCTAATGGACCCATAGAGAAAGGAACCACATACATGGTACGGCCTTCCATTGAGCCATCAAATAAACCATTTAACTTTTCGCGCATTTCTGCAGGAGCAACCCAGTTATTCGTTGCACCAGCATCTTCTTGGTTTTGAGAGCAGATATAAGTGCGATCTTCAACACGAGCAACGTCAGAAGGGTCGGAATTTGCAAGGTAAGAACCAGGATGTTTTTCTTGGTTAAGTTTTTGCATGGTGCCGTTAGCGATCATCAAGTCGATCAGACGTTGATATTCTTCTTCGCTTCCGTCACACCATTCGATTTTTGCTGGTTTGGTTAGTTTTGCAATTTCTTCCACCCATGCAATAAGCTTAGGGTGACGAACGAATTCTGGTGCGTTCACTTGGGTCATGGTGATGCCTTTTTAAAGTGTGTACGACGTACAGTTCTATTCATTGGGTGACAATGAAAATAGATGAAGTAAAAAAAGTGGCTGTATTAAAGCACAAAATCGTAAAAAAAATAAGACTATCGGATCATATTCCCGATTAGTGAAAGAATGTATATTTTTTCATAAGTTATTGTTTTTGATGTTTTTGGTTATGATTTTTGTTCGCATGTGATTTTTTTATGTGTGTTATTTTTATTATAAATACTTATTAAAAACAATAGTTTATGATTTTTAACTTTTCTTGAGAATTATTATTGATAAATTGAATAATCATCATCCGAATTTTACATAAACTAGCTTTTAATTGTTGTTTTTATAAACAAATATATTGGATATCGTCGTCAAGGCTGCAGTATATGAATCAAGAGTTACAGCCCTTATCTATTATTTATAATCAAAAGTCTGGATTTCATGCAGCTCAACAAGATGAAGTGTACGAGCGTTTGATGACATTTTGGACTCGATATGGTTTTGAGATTCAGGTATTTGAGCTAAATGCGAGAAATGATTTTGATGCGATGATGGAAACAGTATTACAACGACATCAGCAATCAGAAAAAATTGGTGTTATTGTGGCTGCTGGGGGAGATGGTACTCTGAATGCTGTTGCAAAAAAATTAATGCACACTGATATTCCTATGGGAATTATTCCTTTAGGAACATTTAATTATGTTGCTCGTGTTTTAGAAATTCCAATTGATATTTTTAAAGCTGCCGAAGTGATCGCGACAGGTACTTATCGAGAAGTGCATATTGCAACTTTAAATGATCAGATCTATTTAAATAATGCAAGTTTAGGTTTATACCCATTGTTTATAAAAAAAAGAGAAACATTCAATCGACTTTTTGGTCGCTTCCCCTTACATGCTTATACATCCGCTTTAGATGTTTTATTGCGTGAGCATCAATCTTTGAAATTATCGATTAGTATTGATGAAAAAAAATATCCAGTTAAAACACCTTTGATTTTTTTTGGAAATAATCAATTGCAACTTTGTGATATGAAATTAAGAATTGCAGAATGTGCTGCAAATGGAAAACTGGCTGGTGTTTTGGTGGCTAAAAATGATCGATTGAGTTTATTAAGAATGTTATTTCAGTTTGTTCAAGGAAAAATTGATCAAGCATCTGATGTTTATTCATTTTGCGCAGAACATATTCAGGTTGAATCTAAAAAGAAAAAATTAACGGTTGCACTCGATGGTGAAATTGTCGAGTTGGAAACTCCTTTAAATTTCGCAGTAAAAAAATCAGCATTAAAAGTGATGGTTCCACATGTTATTACACCTGTCTGACTTACATTTTGGAACTGAGCGTGAAGTTTGTATTCAGGCAATTCGTGATTTTTGTGAATTACACCGCCCAGAAGCTGTGATTGTCAGTGGAGATTTGACGCAAAGAGCGAGATTGAAACAGTTTTTTGATTGTCGACAATTTCTCGATTCCTTAGATTTGCCTTATTTGGTTGTTCCAGGTAACCATGATATTCCCTTGTTTCACGTATGGAATCGCTTTTTTTCACCATTTGTTCGTTATCAGGCATTTTTTGGTCGATTAGAAACGACACTAGAAACATCGAATTTCTATATTGTTGGGGTGAATAGCATACGTCGCCGCTATCATACACGCGGTCATGTATCACTAGAACAAATACATGAAGTAGCTGAAAAGCTAAGAAATGCTCCGAATAATAAAACCAAGCTCGTTGTGTTTCATCAACCTTTTTATACATTTCCTCATGATCATGGGGATAAAGATTGTCCTGTACTGGCGAAGATAGCGCTTGAACAATGGGGTAAGACAGGACTTTGGGGACTGTTACATGGACATTTGCATAAAGTCGCTATTCATGATTTGAATCAGGTGTTTAATTTGGGATTTGATCATTCAATTTATGACATTCATGCTGGAACAGCTATTTCTAATCGATTGCGTTTTGGCTTGTCTAACAGTTTTAATATAATTTCAGCAAATGGCAAAATCGAACATTATTGGTTTGATGAAAATGAAAAAAAATTTTTAAAATCAAATAGTGTCGATTTATGAGTCAATCTTTTTTTGTTGGATTAAAAAATCATCAAAAAAGTATAAATTTTTTTATTTTTACCCTTGAAGCCTTTTTTTTTAACCCCACAAATGTGGCATATCAAATTTTTTGTTCATTGCTACTGATTAGCAATGCAAATTAATCAAAAAAGACTAAGTCTGATGGAGTTAACTATGAGCAACATTCGTCCGTTACATGATCGTGTTGTGATTCGTCGCGTAGAAGAAGAAACCAAGACTGCTGGTGGTATTTTACTTCCAGGTTCTGCTGCTGAAAAACCTTCTCAAGGTGAAGTGATCGCAGTAGGTAATGGTCAAATCACTGACAATGGTCTGCGTGCTTTGGATGTTAAAGTTGGAGACAAAGTATTATTCGGTACTTATGCAGGTACAACTGTAAAAGTAAACGGTGAAGAACTCTTGATTATGAAAGAGTCAGATATCTTAGCTGTGCTTGAAGGCTAATCGACACATAACTCACATTTATTATCAGATAAAGTATTTAAAGATTCGGAGTTTAACATGTCAGCTAAAGACGTAAAATTTGGTGATTCAGCTCGCTCAAAAATGATTGCAGGTGTAAACGTACTTGCAGATGCGGTTAAAGTCACTTTAGGTCCTAAAGGTCGTAACGTTGTAATCGATCGTTCTTTCGGTGCACCTCACATCACTAAAGATGGTGTAACTGTTGCTAAAGAAATTTCTTTAAAAGACAAGTTTGAAAACATGGGTGCTCAACTTGTTCGTGAAGTTTCTTCAAAAACAAATGACATCGCGGGTGATGGTACAACGACTGCAACTGTACTTGCTCAAGCAATCTTAAATGAAGGGATCAAATCAGTAACTGCTGGTATGAACCCAATGGACTTAAAACGCGGTATTGATATTGCAGTTAAAACTGTTGTTGAGAACATCCGTGCAAATGCAAAGCCTGCTGATGATTTCAAAGCAATTGAACAAGTCGGTTCGATCTCTGCAAACTCTGATACTACTGTTGGTAAGCTTATCGCCCAAGCGATGGAAAAAGTAGGTAAAGAAGGCGTTATCACTGTAGAAGAAGGTTCTGGCTTCGAAGATGCATTAGATGTTGTAGAAGGTATGCAGTTCGACCGTGGTTATATCTCTCCATACTTCGCAAACAAACAAGATACTTTAACTGCTGAACTTGAAAATCCATTCATTCTTCTTGTTGATAAAAAAATCAGCAACATCCGTGAATTGATTTCTGTTTTAGAAGCAGTTGCTAAAACTGGTAAACCTCTTCTTATCATCGCGGAAGATGTTGAAGGCGAAGCGCTTGCAACTCTTGTTGTCAACAACATGCGCGGTATTATCAAAGTATGTGCAGTTAAAGCACCTGGTTTTGGTGATCGTCGTAAAGCGATGCTTCAAGATATCGCAATCTTGACTGGCGCAACTGTAATCTCTGAAGAAGTAGGCATGTCTTTAGAACAAGCTTCTCTTCAAGATTTAGGTACTGCTCATAAAATCACAGTGTCTAAAGAAAACACAGTGATTGTTGATGGTGCTGGTAATGCTGAACAAATCGCTGAACGTGTTCAACAAATCCGTGCGCAGATCGAAGAATCTACGTCTGAATATGACAAAGAAAAACTTCAAGAACGTGTTGCTAAATTAGCAGGCGGTGTTGCAGTGATTAAAATCGGTGCTGCAACTGAAGTTGAAATGAAAGAGAAGAAAGACCGCGTAGACGACGCACTTCACGCAACTCGTGCTGCAGTTGAAGAAGGTGTTGTTGCTGGTGGTGGTGTTGCTCTAGTACGTGCTGTTAATGTGTTAGAAGGTCTAAAAGGCGCTAACGAAGATCAAACAGCAGGTATTAATATTTTGCGTCGTGCAATCGAAGCTCCACTTCGTCAAATCGTTTCAAATGCTGGTGATGAGCCATCAGTTGTAATTAACGCAGTGAAAGCAGGTGAAGGTAACTTTGGCTACAACGCTGCAACTGGTGAATACGGTGATATGTTAGAAATGGGTATCCTTGACCCAGCTAAAGTAACTCGTTCTGCATTAGAACATGCTGCTTCAGTTGCTGGTTTAATGTTGACTACAGAATGTATGATCACTGATATCCCAGAAGATAAACCAGCTGCTCCAGATATGGGCGGAATGGGTGGTATGGGCGGAATGATGTAATCACATTGTCGCTCATATTTAAAAAAATCCCTGCCTTGGCAGGGATTTTTTACGTTTGAAGTATAGAAAAATCACAATCAAAACGTTATTAATGATCTGACTTAAATAAATAACTTGATAAGTAAATTTTAAATAATTAAACGGTTTTAGGAGTAGAAAATGGTTCGGTTATCATTATTAATTCTTGGGTGTATGGCTTTAAGCTCGTAAGCCTACGCGGATACGATAAAAGATTCATTCCAAGGTGAGACTAAGGTTTTTTTGAATATTTATGGTTTTGCGGCGGACATAAATGGAATAATAGGTTATCAAGGGATTAACTATCAGTTAGATCAACCTTTTAAAGATACCCTAGAGGCGCTTGATCAAGCTTTGATGGGACATCTGGAAGTAACCAAAGGGAAGTGGGGGATTTATACTGATATTCAATATGTAAAGACTGAAGAAGAAAAGCAAGTTTATAATTACCCAATTGCATTATCGACCACTGTAAACTTAAGTAATGCAGGAATTTATTATCGCGCATTTGAACAATTTTCTGATGGTACAGGCTGGATCATTGAACCCACTCTAGGTGTGAATTATACAGATCTAGAGGGAACCTTAGATGCTTTGGGCAAAGGTGTTGCTGTTGAAAAACACTGGTTTGAATATTTTGGTGGGGCGCGGATACGTTACAACTCTACTTCTCCGTGGAATTTAGCAGCGCAATACACTCACGGTACCGAACAAACACAAATCGCTCAGGCTTATTTGGGATACCGTAAAGCTGTATTTTCAACCCCAGTAAATTTTAGAGTGGGTTATCGATACGTATCACAAGACTATCCTGATGGTAACTTTAAATGGGATACCGTACAAAAAGGTCCTGTCGTTGGTCTAGGATTCGGATTTTAATTTAGAATCAAATGACTATGAGTATTGAAAAAATAAGAAATGCAAAAGCATTTCTTATTTACAAATCACTTTAACAGGATAATCATCGATGTTGAAAAAATGATTCCAAGAGATACAAATTGAGCAGCACTGCCCATATCTTTGGCATTTTTTGAAAGTTGATGTTTCTCCAACGATATTCGATCAACCACAGCTTCAATTGCAGAATTAAACAACTCTACAATAATAGCAAGTAAGCAAACAGCGACCATCAATGCTTGTTCAAGGGCAGAAAAATGAACAAAAAAGCTAGTTGGAATTAAAACAAGATTGAGTAATAAAATTTGTCTAAAAGCGGCTTCATGGCTGAATGCGGCTTTAAACCCAGCGAGAGAATAACCCGTTGCATTCAAAATACGCTTGATACCATTTTTGCCTTTGTAGGGGGAGTAAGGCGTCATAACAGAACTTTAAGAGATAAAATATGTCACCATTATAAAAGTAAAACTGCTTCTGAGGATTGGCAATAAGTCGCATGATCTCTGCAAAGTTGTAATGTTTCTCGCCATTTTATTGGAAACGTTGAGATTTAATTTGTCAATTTGACTGATGCTAAGGATAATAAGCCTAGTTCAACAGATGGAATATCCTGCATGAAAATTATCGCAGATGAAAATTTGGCTTTTACCGATTATTTCTTTGCGGAATTTGCAGAAATACAACATCGAGCGGGGCGAACATTGACTCATGCAGATGTTCAAAATGCTGATGCTTTATTGGTTAGATCGGTTACTAAAGTTAATCATGCCCTAATTGACCAGACTACAATTCAGTTTGTCGGTAGTGCAACGATTGGAACAGATCATCTCGATATTCAAGCGCTAGAACAACAAAACATCACGTGGACGAACGCAGCGGGTTGCAATGCTCAAGCAGTCGCAGAATATGTGATTACTGCGTTGCTGCACCTAGACATTAAATTATTAGAAAGAAATCATGAATTTACTTTAGCGATTGTTGGCTTAGGTAATGTTGGTCGTCGACTTGCAAAAATGGCCCAATTATTAGGTTGGACAGTGATTGGTTACGATCCTTTTGTACAGCTAGATGGTATTGAAAATGTATCGTTTGATGCGTTACTAGCACGTGCCGATGCCATATCCATTCATGTACCGTTAACGTCAACTGGTGATCATCCAACACAACATTTATTTAATGAAGCAACGTTTGCTCAAATGAAAGAATCCGCGATACTGATTAATAGCGCGCGTGGTCCAGTGATTCAAGAAGCAGCTTTAATGACAGATATCCAAAGGAACAATCGAAAAGTTGTATTAGATGTATTTGAGTTTGAACCTGAAATTTCGCAACAGTTACTAGATATGTTGGCTTTAGCAACACCGCATATTGCGGGTTATAGTCTTGAAGGTAAGGCTCGTGGTACACAGATGATTTATGAGGCATTTTGTCATAAATTTGATTATCCAATATCTAAACAGTTCGAAACCCAATTACCGCATGTTGAGCAATTCTTTGAACAACAAGATTTGAAAGAAGTACTCAAGCAGCATCTTAGCCAAATTTATAATATTGCTGAAGATGATCAAAAATTAAGAGCTTGTGTCATGGATGGAAAAGTTGAACAAAAAGCGTTTGATTTGCTCCGAAAGAATTATCCATTACGCCGTGAATGGGCAGCACACGGTGGACCAAAAGCATGAGCCAGACTATGAAATCTTATCAACCGACTTGTTCGCTTGAGGCAATAAAAGCCCGTGCAGAGATGTACAATAAAATTCGTCAGTTTTTTGCTGAACGAAATGTTTTAGAAGTTGAAACCCCAGTTTTGTCTCAAGCAGGGGTCACAGATGTGCATTTGGCGTCAGTACAAGTACAGCGTCATATTCATGGAAAATTAAATACTCAATATTTACAGACTTCGCCTGAGTTCCCGATGAAGCGATTGTTGGCGAGTGGTAGTGGCCCAATCTTTCAAATTTGTAAAGTCTTTCGTGATGATGAGCATGGGCGTAAACACAATAGCGAATTCACCATGTTGGAATGGTATCGACCTGCTATGGATTTGAAAGCCTTAATGCATGAGACAGCGGATCTATTGGAAACCTGTTTAGCACATCGTTTTGGTGAAATTCGTCCTATTATTTTGAGTTATAAGCATGCTTTTCAAGATCGTTTAGATATCAACCCATTACAAGCCAGCTTAAAACAGCTTAAGGACACCGCACATCGTGTCGGTCTGAATCTTGATTTGGGTGATGATCGTTTGGCTTACATGGACCTATTATTTTCTCATTTTGTAGAGCCAAGTTTGGGCTTTGACAAACCTGTATTTTTGACAGATTTTCCACCTGAGATGGCATCATTAGCAAAAGTAAAACAAGATGAAGATGGGGAATGGGTTGCAGCTCGTTTTGAGGTCTATATTGAAGGCTTAGAGCTTGCTAATGCCTATGACGAACTTCTGGATGCAGAAGTATTAGCAGCACGATTTGAAGCCGATAATCAAGAACGTGCTTTACAAGGTTTACCCGTGATACCTATTGATCAATATCTATTATCTGCTTTACCTCATATGCCTGAATGCTCGGGTATTGCATTGGGTATTGATCGTTTACTTATGGTTGTAATGAATAAGATGAAAATTGATCAAGTGATCGCTTTTCCTGCTGAAATTGCCTAGAGCTGTTATAGAAATTGCATTAATAATTGGATCAACTCACTTTGACGGTGAGTTTGGGTCTTTTTAAAGATGGACTGTAAATGCTTTTTGACAGTATCTGATTGAATATCTTGTGACATAGCAATTTCTTTGACCGTTTTTCCATCTAGGAGTTGTTCACAGATTCTGTGTTCTACAGGTGTAAACATAAATAGTTTTGCGCAAATTTCTTTCTGATATTTGGGTCTATGTTTTAAGCCTGAGAATGTTACTAACAAAACTGGTCGCAAACCAAAAATCTTATGCGCTTTTTCAGGAGAGAGTAAATCTAGGCTCAGGAAAAGTTGGTGATCCAACATCATAATTTTTGTTCGCTCGGCATAACTTAGATCTGGATTATTTTTATAATTTCGCTCCAATTCGATTAGATTTTGGTCGAAAATAGTTTGATTCTCACCAGTAAAAACAAAGCGTCGCTGTTTTATTTGAATTTGAGGATTTATTTCAAATAATTGTTGAGCCTCAGCATTAAGTTCTAAAATATCACCGTTAAAATTAATAATCGCAATAGCTTGCTTCATCTTTTGAATAAGTTGGGAGCCTAAAAGGGTCATTGTGGAATATTCAAAATGATGTCGATATTGCTGAATTTTTTGCTGCAAGATCGGCAAAATTTCATAAACAGGCTTCAACTCAGAACAGCTTAAGGCACCACGATCATAACTGGTTAGAAATGAAAGAATGACACATACCTTATGATCAAAAATAACTTGGATGGCAGAACAGAATCTTAGATCAAGTGGTTTTAATACTTGTTGATAAACTTGTGTTTGGGTGATCTCATCTTCTTGGAAATGCTCTTTGCAATGCATCCAACCATTCATCGGTGAAGATAACATTTTTTTTAAACGAGGATCATCGTCAATTTCAAGACGAATTTGCTTGAGTGCTGCTTGTTCAAGTTGATGCGAGTCAAGGTTGACACCGTGATGAATACTAAATGAAAGTGCTTGAACTTCGAGATCAACTGCTAAAAGTTGAGATGCTTGGACATCAAAATGATGATTGAGATGCTCTAAAAAAATAACCCAGTCATCCGCATTCTGAACTTGATTCAAGATTTCTTTAACTGCACAACGTTGAATTAGATCCATTGAAGAAATCCTATCAAAATGAAGAGAATAGATTTCCTTATATTTTATATGGCATTTTAATAAATGAAATCGCTAGAAGTAAAAAAGTGTGAAGTTTTAGGCAATTATTCGATGAAATGTGTCTTTGAATTAGTAATGATTTTCATTTGATTGCGGGAGGGGGAAATTGTCTAAACCCAACAAGTGAGTTTAGACAAAATTAAACTTAGCAGCGACCTTTTTTAGCCTGTCCAGGAGGACAGAAATCTCCATGGCCACCACCATAGGTACGATCTGGATCAACAACGACGCTACCATGAGGTGTATGTACAGCACACGCTGATAAACCTAAACAGAACAATGCGCTTAGGCACAATAATGCTTTCTTCATAACTTCATCCCAAAGTTTTGTTTATTCATTTTAGACTTTAATGTGCAATTCATTTTTCTACTAGATGAATGACGCATTTTTTTATTCAATTTCTGTATCTTGGCATACATTGTCAATAATCCCTTTTGTTATTTACAAAAGGGATTGAGTGTAAATATTTTAGTTTAGAAGGGGAGTTTTGTGAGTTGGCTGAAAAAATGTGGTAGAACCTTAGGTTCGAGGATAACGGTAACAATGAGACCGTATGCTGCTCCCCATAAGTGAGCACTATGGTTGATATTGGTATTTCCACGTTTACCAGACCAAATACTGTAAGCCACATATAAAATAGCAAAAATAATCGCAGGAACTGGAATAAAGAATACGAAAATTAAATTCCACGGTTGAAATAAAATATATGCAAATAAAACGGCTGAGACTGCTCCTGAAGCACCCAGACTCGCCCAACGGACATCATTCTTATGTTTTAAATAACTTGGCAAGATAGCAAAAATTAATCCACCCAAATAAAACAGTACAAAGCCCATATCGTAGAAGAATTCACGATAAAAGCTTTCAATGATATTACCGAAGAAAAATAGGGTAATCATATTGAACAGTAAATGTGTCCCATCTGCATGTACAAAACCATGGGTAATAAAACGGTCAAATTGCCCACGTTGCATCGCAGGTGGCCAAAAAATCAAACGGTTCATCACGGTTTGATTGCTAAATGCTAATAAAGAAATCGCAACGGTAATAATGATCAGAGTCACAGTGTGACCAAAGGGTAGATGTAGCATAAATGAATTAAATTGATCAGTGTCTAAGCAATAATGCCATTAAAAAGTTAATAAACAATCATCTTGCATATAATTCCTACAAAAATGGTTGATTTTTTTTTATTACCCTCCATCTTCGGTTAATATAACGACATCAGCTTGAGGATTATTGTTATGTCGACTGAGAACACCAACACTGCTGTCGCAGAAGAAATTCCAAACCTTTTGATTACTCCCTCTGCACAAGAGTATTTACGTGATCTATTAGCAAAACAAAATACTCCAGGAATTGGCGTTCGAGTTTTTGTAGAGCATCCAGGAACACCACGCGCTGAATGTTGTATGGCTTATAGCGCGCCTGAAGAAGTGGTACCAACGGACTATAAACAGGATTATCCAGACTTTCCTGCATATGTAGATGCACCATCGATTCCTTATTTAGTTGATGCAGTCATTGATTACAATAAAGATCGTTTTGGTGGTCAGCTGACTTTCCGTGCACCTAACTCGAAAGTTCCACGTGTAGGGCCTGATGCATCAATCGAAGAGCGTATTACTTATGTATTACAATCTGAAATTAATCCAGGTTTAGAAGGTCATGGCGGTAATTGTAGCCTTGTGGAAGTACAAAATGATCCAGAACATGGTTTAACAGCCGTATTGAAGTTTGGCGGTGGTTGCCAAGGTTGTTCAGCGATTGATGTGACTTTGAAACAAGGTGTTGAAACCACTTTAAAACAGCATGTTCCAGAATTACAGCGTGTTGTAGATCAAACAGATCATACTCAATCAGAAGGTGCATATTTCAAGTAATTTGAAGGATTGCATTTATGAATAAAAAAGAGCCTATATGAGGCTCTTTTTTAATTTTTGAACCTTTATTTTGTTTTTAATATTGTTTCATAACAATAAAATCATGTATATTAGTGAATATATAAATAATAATAATTATCATTTATATTTAGTTTTACTTGTTTTTTGTTAGAATTCACATAAATTTTTAAGCAAATCTTAAGATTTGTGTCGT
Organism: Acinetobacter sp. SK-43; assembly: GCF_015351505.1. NCBI lineage: Bacteria > Pseudomonadati > Pseudomonadota > Gammaproteobacteria > Moraxellales > Moraxellaceae > Acinetobacter > Acinetobacter sp. SK-43. The sequence continues at coordinate 974 of NZ_JADKPY010000075.1, read as the reverse complement.
TTAGGTGAAAACTATGTTGAATAAAATAACCCGTAAATCTTTACTCACGCTTTCAGTGATGAGCGGAATGTTTTCCATTGCATATGCAGCAGAAACTAAAACACAAGAGCTTAATCAATTAGAGACTATCGTGGTGACAGCGAGTGGTTTTGAACAAGACATAAAGAAAGCAGCAGCCTCGATCTCAGTACTTTCACAAGAAGAAATTAATAAAAAAGCTTATCGAGATATCACAGATGCACTGAAAGATATTCCAGGTGTTATCGTGACGGGGGGAGGCAGTTCTAGTGATATTAGTATACGGGGTATGGGAAGTGCCTATACCGTGATTATGGTCGATGGTAAAAAAGTGAATACCCGCTCTGTGAGACCAAATAGTGATAATTCTGGGATCGAGCAAGGTTGGTTGCCCAATATTGGCGCGATTGAACGAATTGAGGTGATTCGCGGTCCAATGTCTGGTTTATATGGCTCGGATGCGATGGGCGGTGTAATTAATATTATTACTAAAAAAAATACAGCTCAATGGACAGGTTCTATTAAGCTAGATACAACACTACAAGAAAATTCAAAATCAGGTCATCTTTATCAAACCAATGCATATATCGCTGGTCCTTTAATTGCAAATCTGTTGTCGTTCAAAGCAAATGGCTTATATTCTCAGCGAGATGAAGACGAGATATATGGAGGTTATAAGGAGCAGAAAATTCGGGCAGGTGGTGCAGCTTTGAGTCTGACTCCGAATGATCAGCATACGATTGATTTGGACTATCAGCGTTCAATTCAAAATCGTAATGGAACCGTTGGAAAAAGTATCTCTCCTGTACAAACAGGTCGAAATCCTCCAGTAGATTCACTTACAGATTATTATCGAACAGAATACAGCTTAACTCATCGAGGTCAGCTTGGTCCTGTTGAAACACATTCATATATTCAGCGTGAAGAAAATGAAAATCCTTCACGCAATATGGAAG
>NZ_JADKPY010000074.1:0-35589 GCF_015351505.1 Acinetobacter sp. SK-43 | reverse complement strand
AAGCCATCAATACTACTTTTAATACGATTAACAAGATTAACTTTGATCGTCATAGTTTGAGTTTTGGTGGCATGTACTTAAAAGAAGAATTAGATGATCAAGGCAATCAACTCAGTGTGGGAGGCGCAAAACCTGTCTCAAGTTTAGATCGTTATAGTTGGGCATTGTTTGCTGAAAATGCATGGAATATTGTTGATGATTTCACTCTGACTACATCATTACGTTTAGATGAAGATGAGAAGTTTGGTGATCATTGGAGTCCAAAAATCTATGGCGTTTGGGGTTTAAATGATCAGTGGGTGATTAAAGGAGGCGTGTCTACAGGATATAAAACGCCTGCACTTCGTGCGACGGTAGCAGAGTGGGGGCAAGCAACAGGTGGTGGTCAAAGTAAGGGCGTAATTGTTGGTAATCCAGACCTAAAACCTGAAAAAAGTGTTAACTATGAGGTGTCTTTCAACTGGGATAATTTAGATCATCTCACTGCTGGACTTACTATTTTTAATAGTGATTTCAAAGATAAAATTACAGAAGTTAGAACCTGTCAGGGTGAAAATGTTGGTGCCTTAGAGTGTGATTGGTTAGGTGAAAAATTCGACTTTGTCAGTTTACGTGAGAACGTGGATAAAGCCAATATGCGGGGTGCTGAACTGACGTTTGGTTGGCAGGCGTTGCCTAATGTGAATGTATCAGCGAATTACACCTTTACAGATACAGAACAAAAGAGTGGTATCAATAAAGGTAAGCCTTTAAATGAAATGCCTAAGCATATGTTCAATACAACAGCGGATTGGGAAGTATCGGATCAGTTTTCTAGTTGGGCAAGATTAAATTATCGCAGTAAAACATCTGACTATTTAAGTCGAACAGCGATGGCCAAAGGTAAGCCTGCCTATACCATGGTTGATGTTGGTGTCAATTATAAACCTACGCAAAATGTCGCAATTGCCGCAGGGGTATATAATTTGCTAGATAAGGAAATAGATACAGAAACTTATAGTTATGTGTTGGATGGTCGTCGTTACAATTTAGGACTTACATATAGTTTCTAACTTTAAATGATAAAAAACAAGGCGTTTAGGCGCCTTGTTCATGATTGAGGATGTTCATTACTTGGTCAGAATAATAAAATTTCTCTAAATGAATACGTGCGCGTTGTCTTAAATAACCAGTGTCAATCAAACGCTTTAACACTGGTGTTAATAAAAGACTTAATTCATTTTGAATCAAACTCTCATTAATATTGAGATCTCGAAGGAGTTGATCAAACGTACGCTCCTGATTGCGTGCATACCATGCGTAAACACCATCATGTACTTGTTGTTTCATATAGGGTGTCTGACGAAGATGATCCCAGATCTCATGTCCCATACCAACAGTTTGCGTTAGATCTTGAACTTCAACATAGTTTTTTAACACGGAAATAGGCATAACTTTAGTTTTGTGCCAAATATTAGCTTGGAAATGGTATAGCTTTTCATCATTAAAATGCTGATTGAGTACACGCTCACTCATTTGGCTAATTTTAAGAATATTCTTCTGTAAATAATGGCTGACTGTGTCATTTAGATTAGAGTCAGTCACAGTCTCTAATACAGATTTCCCCATTTTCATGAAATGACCAACGCCTGGGACACGTTTAGACATCACTGAATTATCCAAATAATCTTGAATAGAGTGTTGAATAAGTTGAGTAATCAGAGCAGAAAATGCAGGATTATTTACAATCGTTTTAATTAAGCGTTGGCGATGTCCACTTTTACTTGCAACGTATTGAGCAATCGTATCGATCGTTAAAACAGGAATAATTTCTTCGATGGTTGTTTCATCATTTAAAGGATGAATAAGTGCAAATCGAATGTGCTCGGCAATTTGTTCAACTAAAAATGAACTAGCAGGTGTATTTAAGATCTGTTTTTCAATTAAGGTATAAATTTGTTCAAAAGACCAAATATGTTGTAGTTGTTGTAAACGTATCCAATGATAGAACTGCGAGAACTCTTGTTGAATTGTTTCTGATTGCGAAAACTGTTGATCTAAAAAGTCCAGTTGAGCATCAATCAGTTGTTCTATCATTGGGTGTTTAAGCATAAAGACTCTAAATAAACGATTAAGGAGTAGGTGCAGTCACCGACTTTTGGGCTTGGGTTTTACTCAAGAACGGTAGATATTGTTGAACGACGAGCTGATCTGCTTCTAAGATCGGCATATGACCGACATTATCCAAGATGACAGGTGCTTGAGCGTTTTTCAAAAGTGATTTTAACTCAGGTGCGACTTCAACATTGATAATTTTATCTTGCTTGCCCCATAAAATCAGTGTTGGTGCATCAATTGATTTAGCAAGTAAGGCAAATGAGTCTGGTGTAAATAATTTATTGAGTGCAATGATTTGGTCAACCATTTTCTGAGTTTGTTCTATTTGTCCAATCATCATCTTCTCTTGTGCTTGGGCAATTTCTTTAGGAATAAACGGCGGGTTATGCATTGCTTGCTGCATTAAGAAATTAAAGTCGCCTTTTTTACTGACGATCATACTTCTGATTTGGTTTGGATCTTTTAAGTAAGGTGTATTTCCAGCTTTGTAGACACCAGCCGCATCAACTAAAAATAAACTCTTGGTTTCAAATGGATATTGACCCGCATAAAGCATCGCAATAGAGCCACCTAGAGAGTGTCCTGCAATATGAGCAGGTCCTGTTAAGTTTGCAGCCTCAATAAAACGGCGTAATTTTTCTGTGACATTAGGTACAGAATAATCAAATTCTTTCGGAACTTGGGTTTCGCCACTAGCAGGTAAATCTGGAATGATCACATGATAGTTGCCTGTTAATGCATTCGCGACACGATTCCAGTTATCACGACTACCAGCCAAGCCATGAATAAGTACAACAATCGGTTTACCGACTTGACCACCTTCACTATAAGACCATGTAATGTCACCAACTTTAAGCGTTTTACTTTGTAACCCAGCCCAAGCACGTTCCTGTTGTAATACATTTTGGAAACTCATTTCGATTTCAGCGGCTTGAGTCATCGTTGTTGTCATGGTTGCAGCAAGACCGCAACTGAAAGCGATAGCCGTCAGTGTTTTTCGGATTGGTGTGGAAAAGCTTCTATTCATCATGATTTTTCTGTCCTTGATTTATTTTTAAACCTCTCGATTATTGTTGAAGTTTCAAACATAGTCATTTGCATATTCAACAGATGTCTGTAAATTATTGCCAATGAAATGATTATTTTTTCCTTATTTTTCTTGATAAATCGATCACCAAATGTTTGAGAGTTTTTATTTTTGTCAGTGACAATCTATCGTCCTCACATTAAACTATTTTTTCATGTCAATCATAGATGGATTTAAGCATGCTCACCGCTCATGAAGCTCTAGAACGTTTAAAAGCTGGTAATGCTCGTTTTGTGAAAGGGGAAGCCGCCCTACAGAAGCAACTCACTCACCAAGAACGTGCTGAAATGGCAAGTGAACAAAACCCTTTTGCTATTGTTTTAGGATGTTCCGATTCTCGAGTGCCAGCGGAGATGGTTTTTGATCAAGGCTTAGGTGATTTATTCGTTATTCGTGTAGCAGGAAATATTGTTGCACCTTCTCAAGTAGGTAGCGTTGAATTTGCTGCTGAACGTTATGATTGTGCTGTTGTTGTGGTATTAGGTCATAGTCACTGTGGCGCAATTCAAGCAACGATCGATACTTTAAAGCATCCTGATCAAGCACCTTCTTCCAACTTAATGTCGATCGTAAACCGTGTACGCCCATCTGTTGAAATCTTAATGCAAACAGAATTGAAAGATGATTTGAAAAAGTTATCGGCACATGCTGTACGTTCTAATGTGTTTGCTTCAGTAAATCAGTTGCGTCATGGTTCTGCTGTACTTGAAAGCTTAATCGAGAAAGGCAAAATGATCGTGGTAGGAGCGGAATACTCACTTGAGACAGGTGAAGTGACTTTTTTTGATTTCTAAATAAAGTTATAGATTGTTAAATTATAAAAGGTGCCTACAAGGCACCTTTTATATATGGATAAGCTAAATTTAACATGATCGGTTGCGCCTTAGCATTTGGATGAATTTGATCTTTTTGAATAAGATTTTTATTACCCGCTACACCCTCCAAAAAGAAAGGTAAAAGCTTAACTTTGTATTGCTGGCTTACAACTTTATAATTTTTTTCAAACGCTGTGCTATACGCCGTTCCATAATTTGGTGGTATCTTCATACCAAACAGTAAAACTGTTGCCTTTTGTTTTTGACTGAGTTGTACCAACTGAGCAAGATTACGTTGGATCATTTGAGGGGGGTGTCCTCGGAGTCCATCATTACCACCTAGCTCAATCACCACAATTTCAGGCTTATAGGTTTGTAATAGCTTAGGCATTCTTGCAAGTGCACCGCTTGTTGTTTCACCGCTTACACTTGCATTGACCACTTTGTGTTTTTTCGGATACTGTTGGTCAAGCCGTTGTTGTAATAAGTTAACCCAGCCTTGTTTGACATCTATTCCATAGCCTGCACTCAGACTATCTCCCACAATCAATATAGTCTTAGCTGAAACGATTGTCGGGAATACACATATTGCAAGCGCTCCCAGTGTTTTAGAAACGAACAAGATAACTTTAGATATTTGCATAGCACTTAAAATTTGTTCTAAAGGATACGTGACATCATGCCACAACCGATTATTTCTGCTCGAAAAGTTACACAAACCATTCAAATTAATCAGCAAAATTTAACGATTTTAAAAGAAATTGATTTGGAAATTTATCAGGGAGAACAGATTGCAATTACGGGACGTTCAGGTTCAGGAAAGTCAACATTGTTGGGGATTTTAGCGACTTTGGATCGTCCTAGTAGTGGTGAATTGACGGTTTGTGGTCAAGCTGTACATCAGCTAACAGAGGAGCAGCGAGCACAAGTTCGTTTAGAAAATATTGGGTTTGTATTTCAGTCATTTCAACTTCTTCCACAGTTGAGTGCTTTAGAAAATGTCATGCTGCCGATGCGTTTACAGCCAGACTTCCAATTTAAAGATGCTGAGAAAAAAGCGTTGGCATGGTTAGAGCGTGTTGGTTTGATTCGACAGGCCCATCAAACACCCAAAGTTTTATCTGGTGGTGAGCAACAGCGTGTCGCTATTGCACGTGCCTTGATTGCTGAACCTAAATTAATTTTTGCAGATGAACCCACAGGTAATTTAGATGGGCAAACTGCAGAAGAGATTGAACAATTACTTTTTGATTTAAACAAAGAGTTGGGAACAACATTGGTTCTAGTCACGCATGATCAAAACTTAGCTGAACTTTGTCAACGTCATGTCAAACTCATCGATGGTCAGATTCAGGAGATTGTTCGATCAGGAGGGGCAATATGAGTTCTATTTTAAAGCCCTTACTGATACAAAGTTTTCGAACGGGTGGTTTGTATTTACTGATTATTGCACTTTCATTGGCGATCAGTGCGACAACAGCTTTGAAATTTAGCAACACTCAAGTACAAAATGCTGTGACCTTACAAGCAGCTGAAATGCTTGGAGCTGATCTGGTGTTGTCGGACAGTCATCCGATTCAGTCCAGTTGGATAGAGCATGCGAATAAGCTGAACTTGAAGCATTCTCCAGTCACTGTATTTGGTTCTATGGCACATACCCAAGATCAATTTGTCATGGTTAATGTCAAAGCGGTCAATGATCAATTTCCTCTACGAGGCAAGTTAGAAATTGAACCTCAAGCCAAATCAATACAACCAAATCAAGTCTGGTTAAGCCCACGGGCAGTTGATTTACTCAAAGTTAAATTAGGTGAACAAGTTGCAATTGCAGATGGAACATTTACTTTCACAGGCGTGATTGAACATGATTCAAATCAAGAATTAGGTTTCTCTGGATTTTCACCAACAGTTATTATTCATCAGGCGGATATTGCGAAGACAAATGCCATACAAGTAGGGAGTCGGATTGAATATCGTTTATTGATGGCGGGTCAGCTAGAACAAGTAAATGCATTCAAAACGATTTATAAGCAGCAAACGCATCAAGAGGATGAAACCTCTCCGAATGCAAATTCATCTGTAGAAAATTCGGAACAAACTTCACTTCGATTACGTGATGCTAGTCAGTCCAATACACGATTAATGAAACCAATCGAGAATTTGGATACATTCCTACAGCTCGCCAATTTACTTACTATTTTGCTTTGTGGGATTGCGATTGCTCTAACGAGTCAACGCTATGTACAACAAAACCAAGATCATATTGCTTTGATGCGGTGTTTGGGTTCAAGTAAGAAACAGATATTGATTGCTTATTTAGGCTTGTTAGCCTTGGTAAGTGCTATTTCCATCGTATTAGGAAGCCTGATTGGCATCGCATTAGGCTATGGATTATTGCAATTGATGTTGCAGCTCATTCCGCAACTACAAGTTAGTTTTGCTGTATTTGATATCCTGATGGCATTACCGATTGCTATTTTCACCAGTGTAATGGTTTTGATTGGTTTTATTCTGCCAAGTATTTGGGAGTTATTAAATACGCCACCAATACGGGTAATTCGTCAACAAGAACGTTCACGCAAATCCTATATAGCCATGTTTGCTATTGGCACGATCAGTTTAATGATTTTCAGTTTAGTTCTTAGTGATAATTTACAACTAAGCCTAATGGTTCTCGCTGCCATTCTTGTGCTATGTGGAGTCTTATATGCTGTTATTTGGTTGCTTCTCAAATTGATCAAACAATTAAAGCACCCATTATCTGCCTATGTTCGGATACCGCATCAAACTGCATTGCAAATTACGGCACTTGCACTGGGATTAAGTTTAATTACGGTACTTAGTGTATTGAGAACAGACTTACTTGAGCGCTGGCAACAACAACTTCCAGAGGGAACACCTAATCAATTTGTGTATGGTCTGCCCCCATTTGACATGCCATTGTTGAAACAATCGTTGGAACAGAATCATTGGAGTTCAACGCCGTTGTATCCAAATATTCGAGGTCGATTGATTTCAAAAAATGGTGAAGCTTTCTCTCCAGAATTGATCAAAGAAAATAACTCATTACGTCGTGAATTAAATCTTACGCAGTCCTCTGAGTACCCTAAAGATAATGTGATTACTCAAGGACGTTCAGCATTTACTCAAACTGGGCAAGTTTCTGTTGAAGAAAAATTGGCGAGTGAACTTGGAATCAAGATTGGCGATCAACTGAGCTTTAGTCTGCCTGAAGGAAGCTTGAATGCAACCGTGATTAATTTACGCTCCGTAGAATGGGAAAGTTTTAGCCCCAATTTCTTTTTCATTTTTTCACCTAAAACGATGGATGAAAATGCTGGAAGTTATTTAGGTAGTTTTTATGTTCCGCCAACTGATCAGGCAAAAATGGTTGAGTTGATTCAGCAATTTTCAAATACTGTTTTTATTGATGTTGGACGTGTTCTAGATGAAGTGAAACGTTTGATGACTGTGTTGGTTCAGATCGTGACAGTACTTGCAATGTTGGTTGGTTTGTCAGGCATTTTAGTCTTGATTGCGTGCTTAAATGTATTGATGGATGAACGTCGTCGAGAAGTGGCTCTGTTAAGATCATTTGGGATCGCTAAGAATCGATTAAAACGCATGTTGAGTTTAGAAATCGGTTTTATTGGATTAGTCTCAGGTGTTGTGGCGTGTCTTTTTGCTGAGGTGATCAGTGCTATCGCTAGCTATAAAATGCAAATGTCTATTCAATGGCATCCAGAAATCTGGATTATTCTTCCTTTGACGATGATGGTGGTATGTACATTGATAGGTCGTTATCGCTTAAGCTATCTCTGTGATATACCACCTTTGCAAAGTTTAAGAGAAATTAATCAGTCTTAAAAACTGATCTGATTTTGGCGCAGAATCTCAGTCCACAAAGGAGTGAGTTCTGTGCTGAGTCGGGTGCAATACCAATAAAAGATGCTTAAAGTCGAGACTGCAACAAGCAGTGCTATAAATTGGAATAGACTCGTTCGTTGTGTTTTTTGAGACAGATACCATAAGCCCGCTAACAAACCACCCATCAACATGCCACCGATATGTGCGGCATTGTTGATGCCAGATACGGTGAAACCAAATACAAGGTTGATTGCCATAATCATGAGTAATGATTTTTTATCTAGAATAAAACGTTGATTTGCGAGTTGAGGCAATAATGAAATTACAGTCAATGCAGCACCGAGTCCCATAACCGCACCTGATGCACCTGCGCTAATACGCGGCAATAATGCAGCATCAAAGTTTTGTAGCAATTCATATGCATCTCGAATCGAGAGATAACTCGATAATACACTTCCCATTAAACCAGCAATAAAATACATACCTATATAATAAGAACGGCCAAATAGTTGTTCAGCTACACTGCCAAAAATATAAAGCGCCCACATGTTTAGCATCAGATGGATGAGTCCAAAATGGAAAAACATGCTAGTGAATAGGCGCTCAGGCTGAGATAAGAATGTAAGTGGTGTAAAATCTGCACCCCAAGCAATTGCATCTAGAGGTGAAGGGTCGGTAATATTCACACCTGAAAGAATTTGCCAACCAAATAAACTGACATTGACGGCAATAAGTAATGCGGTAAACCACCATGTATGGATTCTCAACTTTTGATTGATTTGTGGTGGTGTCATGTCAGTCATATGTGTCTAAGCTATTCATCAATATAAAAAACAGCTTAGCATGAATTCGTTGCCCTAGGAGTGATGCACTTTAATGAAAGCCTTTTTAGCACGTGCAGTAATGTTGATTATTGGAGTGATACTTCTCATCCAACTTTGGATCTTTGCAAGTTTAGTTTGGTGGAGAACCAATCCAGTTGAAACCACAATGTTTATGCGGTTGGACTATTGGTCTGATATGAAGCCAATTCAGCAAGATTGGCGAGATTATGATGAGATTAGTGACAACTTTAAGCACGCAATTCTTGCAGCCGAAGATGCGAAGTTTGTCCATCATCATGGATTCGATTGGGCAGGTATCCAACATGCTTTAGAACGTAATAATGAGAAGGGTGAAGTGGTTGCAGGTGGATCAACAATTTCGCAACAATTGGCAAAAAACCTATTTTTATACAACCAACGTTCGTTTATTCGCAAAGGACAGGAAGCAGTTGCAACTTGGATGATGGAGCGGATGTGGTCAAAGCGCCGAATTTTAGAGGTATATATGAACTCTGTAGAATTTGGTGAAAATATTTATGGGGTTGAAGCTGCAACACAATATTATTATGGGAAAAGTTCAAAAAGCTTAACACGTGAACAAGCCGCATTTTTAGCAGCGTTGTTACCAAATCCTAAGTATTATCAAGATCATCGTAATGACCGTAAGTTGCAATATCGCAAACGCGTCATATTGAGATACATGAACGGAACACAGCTTCCAGAATAATCCGATCGATTAAAAAAGCTCAATATTTTTGGGCTTTTTTACCAAATTGACATAAATTTGCAGCATACTTAAATTATCAGTAGATGAATGCATAAATAACAAGGTTCAGTATGAATACGGCAGTGACGACAACAACGCCAATAGAATATAGTTACAACGATCGTTATATTAATCGCGAATTATCCATCCTCGATTTCCATTTACGTGTCTTGGAACAGGCTGTCGACCCACTTCATCCGTTATTGGAACGTATGAATTTCTTACTGATCTTTTCCCGCAATTTAGATGAGTTTTTTGAAATTCGTGTTGCAGGCATGATGGAGCAGTTAACTCTGGGCAATGAAAGTCGCACACCAGATGGCTTAACTCCAAAGCAAGTTTTAGATCAAATCTCTGTGACTGCTCATGCTGCAATTGAACGACAATATCGAATTCTAAACGAGCAAATCTTGCCTAAGTTGCGTGAAGAAGACATTTGTTTCCTACGCCGTGGTGAGTTGACACCTGCACAGTCAGCATGGATTAAAAAGTATTTTCAAGAGCAAGTCGCTCCTGTCTTAACGCCAATTAGTCTTGATCCAGCGCATCCATTTCCTCGTTTAGTGAATAAAAGTCTAAACTTTATCGTAACCTTGGAAGGTAAAGATGCTTTTGGTCGTCAAATTGATCTAGCTGTAGTCCCTGCACCGCGCTCATTACCGCGTGTGGTTCGTTTACCTGATGAACTGACAGGTGGAAAAGAACATCATGTCATGCTATCTGCGATTATTCATGAGCATGTATCTGATTTATTCCCTGGTATGACAGCGACGGGTTGTTATCAGTTCCGTGTAACACGTAATGCCGATTTAGCACTTAATGAAGATGTTGAAGACTTAGCGAAGGCCTTAAAAGGTGAGTTAAGTTCTCGTCGTTTTGGTCGTGCTGTACGTTTAGAAGTAACTCATAATTGTCCAAAACACATCTATGAATATTTGTTAGATGAATTTGATCTAAATGAAGAACAACTTTATCGTGTAGATGGGCCTGTAAATTTGGCGCGTTTGTTGTCTAATTTTAAACGTCCGCATTTACGATATGATTCCCACACACCAATTATTCCAAAAGCATTCAAGAAATCTGAAAGTGTGTTTTCTGCGATGCAAAAGCAAGATATTTTGCTGCATCATCCATTCGAATCTTTTGCACCTGTAATTCAATTATTACGTGAAGCAGCACGTGATCCACAAGTGCTTGCAATTAAGCAGACTTTATATCGAAGTGGTGCTGATTCTGAAATTGTTCAGGTACTTGCTGAAGCTGCACGTAATGGCAAAGAAGTCACAGCAGTAATTGAATTGCGGGCTCGTTTTGATGAAGAGTCAAACATCGAGGTTGCAAACGTTTTGCAAGAAGCAGGTGCGGTCGTTGTATACGGCATCGTAGGCTATAAAACACATGCCAAAATGATCTTAGTTGTGCGTCGTGAGAATAATAAACTAGTCCGTTATGTTCATTTGGGTACTGGTAATTACCATGCAACCAATGCCCGTATCTATACGGACTATGGTTTGATGACGACAGACAAAGATTTATGTGAAGACGTACATCGCATATTCCAAGAGTTAACTGGCATGGGCAAAATGGCGAAGCCGAAGAAGCTCTTGCATGCTCCATTTACTTTACATGCTCAATTGATTAACTATATTGATGATGAAATTGCTAATGCAAAAGCAGGTAAGCCAGCTCAAATCATCGTCAAAGTAAATGCTTTAACTGAAGTTCAATTGATCAATAAATTGTATGAGGCATCTCAAGCGGGTGTTCAGATTGATTTAATTATTCGTTCGATTTGCTGTTTACGTCCTGGTTTACCGAACTTGTCAGAAAATATTCGTGTCCGTTCGATCGTTGGGCGTTTCTTAGAACATACCCGTGTTTATTACTTTAGCAATAATGGAAATCCACGTATTTATTGTTCGAGTGCAGACTGGATGGATCGTAATTTATTCAACCGTGTTGAAGCTTGTTTCCCAATTGAAGACCCTGCATTGAAAAAACGTATTTATCAACAAGGTCTGCTTAACTATCTGAAAGATAATCAGCAAGCATGGTTATTGCAAGGTGATGGTGTTTGGGAGCGCGCTAAACCTGCGGAAGGTGAGGAGCTACATAATGCTCAACACACATTGTTAGACTTGATTAAATAAGCATTAAAAAACCGATCTTCAATAGATCGGTTTTTTAATTCTGCCTTGATCAGTACTTAATATGATTTCATTTCTAAAACCAATTGGTTAATGAGATCAGCTGCTTCAAGTTCACGAATTTGTGCAACATTACTACCTGCCCAAAATGCATTGTAGCCAAATTCTTGTTGTTTGTTGGCAATAGCCATCAGTTGTTTGGTTAGATCATAAGTGTATGGGTAGGCTGGAACTTTTGGTCGCTGTGGTGAGTCAATTTCTGTATGCCATGTGCCCAATAAGCCACGTGCAGGGCGACCAGATAAACTCGCACTGATCTGGGTGATTTTTTGACTAAACAATGCTTTTCGATAAGCCGCATTTGCACTTGAACTTTTACATTGAACAAATGCGGTTCCAAGTTGAACAGCTACAGCTCCCGCTTTCATCATCTGTTTAGCTTGATCACCATTCATAATACCACCTGCAGCAATCACAGGTATTTTGCAATGTTTTGAAATTAAGCTCACCAAGTCAAAAGTTTTAATAGCTGCATCAAATTCTTGATTAAAAATACCGCGATGTCCTCCAGCTTCTATACCTTGAGCGATGATCAAATCTATACCAGCAGCTTCAATGGCTTGGGCTTCAATTAAATTTGTTGCAGAAACCATGGTGATAATGCCTGCTTGTTTTAGTGCAGAAATTTGATGAGCTTTGGGAATGCCGAAATGGAAACTGACAGCTTTGGGTTGGGTTTGTAAAACAATATCCAAATAATCATCGCTGTCTAAAAAGCTAGGATATATACAATTCAGTTGTCGGGGTGGTTGTGCATCAAATTTCTCAAAATGAGGGCGTAGGTAGTTGATCCATTGTTGTGCTACATCTTGATCAAGCTGTTCAGATTGATGACAAAAGAAGTTCACCTGAAAAGGTTTATCAGTTAATGATTGAGTTTTAATAATCTGTTCTTTAGCTGCTTCAGGTGTGTTTGCACCTAACCCAAGAGCACCAAGAGCACCTTGGTTAGACACCTCCGCTGCAAGTTCAGGTGTGGAAACACCTGCCATTGGTGAAATAAAAATGGGATGTTTAATTTCTAATAATTCTAAAATAGTCATATTCTTTACCTACATCATTTTTATTCAACATAGCTTAAATGCTTAAAAAATGGCAAATAATAATGGCTATTTCTTTAAAGAATGATCAAAAATTATGTTATTTAAATAGATATAAAGATGCTTGGCTAACTGTGTAGCCAAACATCAAAACATTGGATTAAGAATAAGCCAGCATGAGCAAAGCCTTAAATATGCCTGCGATCAAAGCTAGACCTAAGAAGCCAACAAACCAAAGCCCAATAAACCATTTTACTTGTGAAGATTTCATTTGATTTAACCTCAATGATAGCCTTGGTCACCAACACGAACTTTATCTCTAAAAATCCAGTAACCCCAAAAGGTGTATGCCAAAATGATAGGAATCATCACGACAGCACCAATTAATGTAAACATTTGACTATTTCGTGGCGCAGCAGCTTCCCAAATCGTAACTGATGGGGGAATGATGTTGGGCCATAAAGTAATCACAAAGCCTGAGTAGGCAAGGAACATGAGCACTAGTGTGTAGAGAAAAGGCTTATGTTCATTTCGGTTTAGGCAAGCCCGCCAAGTTAATACAGTAAAAATAATCACCAAGATTGGAACAGGGCTAAAATAAATCAGTTGTGGCACAGTAAACCATTTCGCTGCAATTGCAGGTTGGCTATAAGGTGTATATAAACTGACAGCAGCAAAAATAATGAATAGAGCAATAATTAATTTTGGCATCAGCTCATACATTTTCGCTTGTAGACCATCGTCAGTTTTTAAAATTAACCAACCACAGCCTAATGCAGCATACATCACCACCACACCTAGCCCTGTAAACATAGAAAATGGGGTAAACCAGTCGAAACTTCCACCAACGTAGATTCCATTTTCAGTTTTTAAGCCCTGAATATATGCACCTAAAATCATTCCTTGGAGAAAACTAGCAATCGTGGAGCCTCCGATGAATGCCAAGTCCCAGAGTGCTTTGGTCCGATTGGCTTTAAATCTAAACTCAAAAGCGACACCCCTAAAAATAAGGGCAATCACCATGAGCGTAATCGGCATATATAAGGCAGAAAGCACAGTGGCATAAACGATTGGGAAGGCAGCAAAAAGACCTGCTCCTCCTAATACCATCCATGTTTCATTGCCATCCCAAACAGGTGCAACCGTATTCATCATGACATCACGTTCTTGTTGATCCTGAATAAAGGGAAATAAAATACCGATGCCAAGATCAAAACCATCTAGAACAACATATATCAAAACACCTAATGCAATAATCATTGCCCAAATTAGTGAAATATCCATGCTTATTCTCCTTTCTCATGATCATTGGATTCAAGACGTTCATCTACAGCACTGAGTGGGCGCATTGGTGTTTTAAAATGACCAACACCACCTTGTTCCTCTATCGGTGTATGAATAAATTGTGGTCCTTTGTGCATGAGTTTGAAGATGTAATAGATGCCTGTACCAAATACAACAGTATAAACAATGACAAAAATAATCAGGGTAATACCGACTTGATCAGCTGATACGCTAGACAGCGCATCTTTAGTTCGTAACACACCATAAACAACCCATGGTTGGCGACCTAGCTCGGTCGTAAACCATCCTGCTAACAATGCGATATAGCCTGTAGGTCCCATGATTAATGCAAATTTATGGAACCACTTTTTCTCGAATAACTGTTGCTTCTTGCGAAGCAAAAGACCAATCAAAGCGAGTAAAACCATGAGTGTGCCGAGACCCACCATGATACGGAAACTCCAAAATACCAAAGTCGAATTTGGACGATCTTCTGGTGCAAACTCTTTAAGACCTTTAACTTGACCATCTAGACTGTGAGTTAAAATGAGACTACCTAGATAAGGAATCCCAACTGCATATTTGGTCGTTTCAGCTTGCATATCAGGGATACCAAATAAATACAGAGGCATCGCTTCATCTACATTGGTTTCCCAATGTCCTTCCATTGCAGCTAATTTCGCTGGTTGATGCTTTAAAGTATTTAAACCGTGATGATCTCCAATCAAAACTTGTGCAGGTGCAGCAAATAGAATCATCCACATCGCCATAGAAAATGATTTTTTAACTAAAGCATCCCGACGACCACGTAATAGATGCCAAGCAGCAGTGGCCGCAACAACCAAAGCTGAAACTAAAAAGGCTGCAACAGCCATATGTGCAAATCGGTAAGGGAAGGAAGGATTGAATACGATGGCAAACCAATCAGTCGGCACAATAATGCCATTTTCTATTGCGAAACCTTGAGGTGTTTGCATCCAACTATTTGAAGATAAGATCCAAAACATTGAAATACATGTACCTACAGCAACCATAAATGTAGCAAAAAAGTGTGCCTTTTCACTGACACGCCCCCAGCCAAATAGCATGACGCCGAGAAAGCCTGCCTCTAGGAAAAAGGCAGAAAGCACCTCATAGGTTAACAGTGGGCCAGTTACACTGCCCGCAATCCGAGAAAATTCACTCCAGTTAGTGCCAAACTGATAGCTCATGACTACACCTGAAACGACACCCATACCAAATGTGACTGCGAAAATTTTTAACCAATATTTATATAAATCTTGATAAATTGGATTGTGACTTCTAAGCCATTTCCACTCTAGTACAGCGAGAAAACAAGCGAGACCAATCGAGGTTGCAGGGAAAATAATATGAAAGGAAACCGTAAAAGCGAACTGGATTCGTGCCAGTTCTAATGCCGTTAAGCCTAAATCCATGATGAATCCTCCATTTCGCTGATCAAAATATTTTGATTAACAGAGTGAAAGAGTGCTTTTTTAAGGGTGTGTGTAACACGCTCTTGCTGAAAATCAGCAAAAGAAAAATGATTAAGCATATATAAACTCACATTCTCAATAATTGATTAAATAAATGAATACATTGAGAACGTGGAGGGCGGGGCTCGACCTTGAGGGATGAGAAATAGACGTTGTAGTGAAAAGAAGAAACCAATAAATACTTGATACAAATGCAAGTATCGGACTTGTACACGCACGAATACTTCTTTAATCCCAAGTGTGGGTGGTGCAACTAAGTGTCCATAAAAGAAACAAAAAGGACATTGGTGATTAAGATCGTGATGGTGCTGATCAGAATGAGAATCTGCTTGAGGCTGATCTAGATGCAAACTGTGGTGATCAGTGTGTAAAACTTGTTCCGAATGTAGATGTAATTTTTGTTTTATTTGGGTAGACAGAAGCAAAACAGTCTCACATGCAGGGGAAATTTGATATTCCTCTGGCAATAAAGGCTGTAAAAAAACAGCGATCTGTAATGCAATTGTTGCAAAAGCCAACAATATCCCAAGTCGATGTATCAAGACACTTCTCTACATTGGACATTTCAAACCAGAAAGTTAGCTTTTGGTTAATTCAGACCATCAAACTAGGCTTTCTGTTATATGTCATCATACATCTAATTTTGAAAAAAATCTTAATGATGCTTGGGATATATTATTAATTTGTAGTTTGATTGATTGGTCAAAATAAAATGGCTATCTTACAAGGGCTGCACATTAAATAATGAGCCTACCCAACTAGAAAATGCCATTGCGATCACGCCCCAAATCACTATTCTTAGGCTTCCTTTAAGCATCGATGTGCGTGCAAAATAACTAGATAAAGCACCTAGAACTGCCAAAGACAGAACACCCGTAATTAAAACAGTTTTTGATACCCATTCATTTGAACTTAATAAAATAGCGAGCATGGGGAGTGCTGCACCACATGAAAATGATGCGGCGGAAGATAATGCTGCTTGAAGGGGATTTGCTGCTGTATTTTCGTGAATTCCAATTTCATCGCGAGCATGTGCGCCAAGTGCATCATGTGCAGTTAATTGAGTTGCAACCTCATGTGCAAGTTGAGGATTTAAACCCCGTGAGATATAGATTTCAGTCAGTTCTTTTAATTCAGCATGAGGGTTTTTCTCAAGTTCTTTAGCTTCTCTTCGAAGATCAGATGTTTCTATATCTTCTTGTGACTTAACCGAAATATATTCTCCTGCAGCCATAGATGTAGCACCTGAGATTAATCCTGCGATACAGGTAATCAATAAAGTATGAGAACTAACACCGCTTGCAGCTACCCCCATAACTAAACTCGTGACGGAGATGATTCCATCATTCGCCCCAAGAACTGCGGCACGCAGCCACCCTGAACGTTGCATAACATGAAGTTCTGAATGATGTGAATGTGACATAGGCTTACTCTTAATTAATCAATATTGTTCAAAATATTAAAGTCATTTATCTGAGATTATTGCTAAATTTTTCAATGATTCATCAACTTATCATACTTATAAAATAACTTATTTTAACGATACCGTGATGATCTCTTGGTTATAATATGTGAATAATTTGACATTTTAATGCTTTGATTCTTCTTTAAATAAAAGATTGATCTTGAGTTTCTTTAGAGTTGAGATAATAGATGAACAATTCCAAGAATAAGCCCATAATTTTTACATTACTTCTGATTGGTTCGGTGTTGCCAATACAACATGTCTTTGCAGCTACAACTCAGTATGTTCAAGAGGGGGATGCAGATTATAAGCCTGGTAATCCAATTTATGATCGTTGGGATCGTTTTTATCAACTTGAGCAGAGTCAACCTGAGCAGGCTGAAAAAATCCTGATTGAATTAAGTGAACTCACACCTAATGATGCGAAAGTATGGAAAAGTTTAACTTATCTTCAGATTCGGCTGAATAAACAAAATGAAGCATTACTTAGTGTGCGAAAAGCATCTCAGCTTTTGCCTCAAGAAGATCAACTCAAATTACAAGAAGCGTATTTGCTTAATCAACTCAAACGTGACAACGATGCCTTACCCATTTTTAAAACTTTAACTCAATCATCTGATATAGAGATCGCAACTAAAGCTCAAGAGGCAGTTAAGAATTTGAGTGGACCTCAAGTGAAGCCTATTTTCAAAGATATTTATTTTGCTCCATCTTACGAATCTCGTTATGACGATTTTATATTTCCTTTAAAAATGCGTTATGGGAAAAACTTACAAAATGGTCGTGCTCAAATCTATGGTTTCTTGAATCTTAATCGAGATACTAAATCTAAAGGTGGAATACGCCCTGAGATTATTGATGAAAATGCTGTAACGGTTGGAGTTGGAGCAAATTATCAACCGTGGATTTCACTACCCATCCGTGCATATTTAGAAGTAGGTGGTAGTTATGATCTAATTGATCGTAATCGTGATAAATTCCGTGAAAGTGTTGTTGGTGGTGTAACGGGATATCAAGAATGGTATGCAAATCCCGCACTGGAGCAGAGGACTGTCTGGAATGATTATTTCACTGATTTATATGGGAATGTTGCGAGTTATTCTCGTGAAGATTACAACGTGATAGCTGATTTTAGACTCAGATCTGGTTTGAATGTTTACCGTGGTGAATTAGGTACAGTACAAGCTTATGGAAAGTTGCATACTTTAGCTGATTCTAAAGGTGAGAATTACAATAATTTATTTGAATATGGTGCAGGCGTTGCATGGCAACCATTTAATTACGTTCCAGTAAAATTACGAGTTGAACGTTTATATGGGCATTATTTTAAAGATGCATTGGCAGATGGTACAGAAAACTATAACAACACCCGTACTGAACTTGTTTTCTATAAGGATTTCTAATAATGAAAAAATTAATCTCAATTGTTTTTGGTACGCGTCCTGAATTAATTAAATTGGCGCCTGTAATTTTAAAAGCTCAGCAAGATTCACGTTTTGATGTAGAAGTGATATTCACAGGACAGCATGATGAACTCGTCCGTGATGCAATTGACTTTTTTCAGATTAAAATCACACATCGGCTAAAAATGATGAATGCTGGTCAAAGCTTGAATCAACTGCTTATTCAAGGTCTCACTCAGCTCGAAACGATATTGACTGATGGAAAGCAGCGTCATGCAGTCATAATCCAAGGTGATACGAGTACCGTATTAGCAGCTGGATTGGTAGCATTTTCCATGAGAATACCTGTTGCTCATGTAGAAGCAGGATTGCGATCTTTTGATCTTGATCATCCGTTTCCTGAAGAAGGTAATCGTCAATTAGTCTCCCGCATTACAAAATGGCATTTTGCCCCTACTGAGCAATCAAAGCAAAATTTATTACAAGAACATATACCTGCTAAAGATATTACAGTTACAGGTAATACTGTGGTTGATGCAGTTTATTTGGGGCGCGCGTTAATTCATCAAGATGCAACAGAACTAAACTATTTAAAACAACATCAACTCAATTTTTCAGAAAAAGATCGTGTAGTTTTGATTACTGCTCATCGACGTGAAAATTTTGGTGAAGGTATAATGAATATTTGCCATGCAGTTGAACATATTGCTACTAAATTTAAGGATGTTCATTTTGTATGGCCTGTTCATTTAAATCCTGCTGTACATGATGTTGTACATGTTAAATTTAGTGATCATCCTCAAATACATTTAGTTAAACCACTTGATTATCCAAGTTTACTTGCTGTTATTGATAAAGCTGAGTTTATTTTGACGGATTCAGGTGGATTACAAGAAGAAAGTCCATCATTTCATAAACCTGTTTTGATTTTACGTGGCACTACTGAAAGACCTGAAGTGGTTGAGGTAGGAGCAGGTATTTTAGTTGGAACGGATCAAGAAAAAATTATTCAAGAATCTGAGAAATTGCTAACGGATGCTGAACATTACCGAAAAATGGCAGAGGCACCAAATCCATTTGGTGACGGTAAAGCTTCATTAAGAATTTTGGATCAAATTGCCTTAGACGAATGATTTAAGCGGTGGTCTGTGGTGAAGATGAGTTGTAATGTAACTTATACCACAGCGCTACGGCATATACAGTCCAACGATTCATATAGTGAGGACCATCAAAAATATAAACTCTTTGGCCTTCATAGGCTTTCAATTGTTCGATGATTTCCCAAGGATAGGCAGCGCGAAATTGTCCATGTTTTGCGGGTCGAAATGCCTCTAAGACAATAATAATATTTTCTTTGCCAAACTCATTTTGCAATTTAACCAGTAACTCTTTAGCTTCTTGTGGATTACGTGTTCCAACACCAACACCATCTTGAAAAAATACACCTGTTTGTTCTGGTAGCCAGCTTTTTAACCAAACATCTAAATATTTAGGAGTTTGTTCACCGCTGTAAATACTGATCCAACGAGGAGTAGGGAGTTGTTGGACTGCTTGAGCAAGTGCATCAACATGTAGCCAAGTTGGATCGGCTTCGACTGGAAAATAGTAACCTTTTAATAATGTTTTATCCGTGTTTTGGACAATTTGAATTGAGTCTTGTGCAAGGGATTGTATATTCGAGCGTGCAACGGTTTCATTGTACTCTCCAGCGAGTCCAAGAATAATATTGTTTGCCCAAGGTTCTTGTTGGAGTTCATTTAGATCAAATTGGTTCTCCCATTTCGGAAAACCAATATCATGTGATAGCCAAGATTTAGATTGCACAACTGACCATTGGGGGACAAAGGTTGTTACACCGAGTAACTCCCAATTTCCTTGTGGTGGAGATGTTGCTAAGTCAGGTTGCCAAAACATGCCTTCAATATGAGGGGCGGAAGCTGTAGATTCCGCCACATTCATGCAACCTGTAAAGATCATTGCAACAGCAAATAAAATGCTTAAATGCATCGGTTTAATCATTATGTTTTTTAGCATTTCGATTTTTTCGCCAGTACCAAAAGAAGATAGCCAATATAAGTAGAGTTGAGATCACAAGAACAACAATAAAAAATGAAGATTGCTGAACGAGAGGCGCTTTTTGATTTCCTACAATAATTTTTTGTAGTACATGAATTTGACCATTTTCAGAAACAAAAAGTTTGCTTACGTTATTTGGAATACTATGTTGGATTTTGCCCCATAAACGCATAAAACTTTGTGCGCCTTGGGCTGAGTCCGTAATGATATAAAAGCGGTTTTTTTCAAAACTTACGATAAAGCCTTTTTGCGCAGCTGGTTGATAAATTGAGTCTTGGTGCATCAAAACTTGCTGGCGGTAAATATTAGGATTGACTTGAATGTTGATGAGTTCTGGTTGAGTTGAGCTGTAGCGAACAATATCAAGAGGCACAGGTGCAGCTGTCATCAACATATTTTTTGCAACTTGACTGGTGATAATCGCCATACCTAAGGCACCAGAATTACGGTCTATTGCAATGGTTGGATTACTAGCGAAGGTCATGGAAAGTGCAGAAACACCATTCTTAATTTTATGAGGCAATTGAATGTTAGATTTATTTGCATCTATCCAAAGTGATCCATGAGCATTCGGTAAGCATTGAGCATTTGCAATAATTGAGTTTTCAAGACGAAGATTAAAATTAGTATCTTTGGAGATTGTTTTTGCGAAGAAGTTGAATTGTCGATTGACAGGATCAGAATCAAGTTCAGCCGTTTTTAAACTTCCAGCTAATCCATTATCAATCCAAGCCGTTATATTGGAACCTTCAAGTAAACCACTTTGTACTCGTAATGCAATTTGTCCCTGTAAAATGTCCGTAGGTTGCCATACAGCAGGGAAATCTAAATATAAATTCTTTTCTGCTTGATTGAGTCGAAAATCTTCAATTCCTAAATCTGCTAAGGTTTTTATATTTTTTAATTCTGCCCACTTCGGTGCAGAAAGTTGAATTGGTAGTGCAGTCGCAGAAGTATCAAGTTGTGTTAAATAGCTAGGATTGATTAAACCGTGAATTGCTGCGATTAATTCTTCAGGTTTATGGTAAGTGATTTGTAAGATTGGGAGTTCATTTGCTGCTGATATTTGTGCATAAGCACCACCTTTAAGCGGTGTAGAGGAATATATTGTTTCAATCACAAAATTAGGTGTTTGATTAGCTGGAGCGCTTTGTTCAAACCAACGAATTGGTGTGACCGATGACCATGAACTGGTCAAACGAGCTAACATTGATGATTCAATGATCTGATCAGGGTTAAATTTTAATACCCCAACGAATGGGGCGGATCGTACAATTTGAGGATTAAATAGTGCGTCTGGCAAATCCTTCAGACGATATATAGGGCGATGACGCGTGTACTCAATTTTTGAGTTACTTAGATATGTTACCTGATCTACATCTTCAGAACAGAACGTAACTCGATTGGCGGCAGGAGAAGTTGGTGGAGAATACTGCTGTAAAATCAAATCTAAACGATGAAAGCCACTTTTACTCGCTGGAATATTAAATGAAAGTTGTCCAGCACCATTTAACGTCGTGTTATAAATTAATTTATCATTATATTTGACCAATAAAGTGGTGTTGTTTTCAGTCGCATACTGTGTAGAAAAGGTCGTATTTTTCCATTCTGAACCTTTTCCGACATAGAAATAGTGTGGCTCAACAGTATATTTATTGGATGTATTGATATCTTCAAAATTCCAAATTTCAGCCATGCTTAAGGGCGCAGCAAAAAAAACAGAGCTAGCAAGCAGTGCTTGGAAAAGGTGATTTGTTTTAAGTTCTATTTTCATTACTTTTTCTCTTTACTACGTTCAGTTTTGTACCATTGCAAGGTGTTTCCTTGAATCTTGTTTTTGATCATTTCATAGGCAGCTTTAAAGACAATAAACAAGAAAATTTGGGAATAACTTACATAGGATAAGACTGAATAAATGTATAACTCAGCTTTTGCTTTTTCTAATGACAAAGTAAACCACATTTGCGCAACATATAAGCAAAACGAGAGCGCCCAAAGTTGAGTGAAAGGACCAGGAACAGTTATATCAGCTATGCCTAAAAGTCCTAAAGCGAGTGTAATATGGCTCCAGATAAGTGCTGGAACAAACATTACATAACACATGATGTTGTTAAAAATTTCGATGCCAATCGGAAATGGTCTACGTAATGCGATGGGTAAGTATTTACTAGTCACATAAAAATTACCTTGAGTCCAACGTGAACGTTGTTTGATAAATACACTTAAAGAGGGAGGGTCTTGTTGCCAACCGATCGCATAAGGAACCCATTTAATTCGTTTTTGACCTAAGAAAATTCGGAAGCTCATTTCGGTGTCGTCTACTAAGGACTTTTCATCAAAGCCGCCTAGTGTTTCGAGAGCATCACGCCAAATCACATAATTCGTGCCCATAAGTGTCGATAGTTCGAAACGTTGCCATCGGCCACCTTGGAAAATCCATTGGAAAAAAATGAATTCAATTGCAATAAAACGTGTGAGAATGCTATCGCGCCAGTTACGAGTGCGTACTTTCCCATTAACTGCCACTAATTTTCTATCTGCTAATAAGGTTTGGGCTAGCAAACGAACACAGTCAGGCTCAGGTGTACTGTCAGCATCATAGACAACAATTAATTCACCCTTTGCATGGGGTAGACCATTATTAAGTGTTCTTGATTTTCCTTTACCTCCCATACCTTTGGGTACATTGACAATTTTAATGCAGGGATATATCTCTGCCATGCGCTCTGCAATTTCTAAAGTATTGTCTTTCGAGCCATCATTAATGAGTAGTACTTCATAGGCATGTGCTGGATAATCTTGTTGTGCGATTGCATGCAAGGTATCTTCAATTACAACCCCTTCATTGTAGGCAGGAATCAAGACACTCAAAACTGGCCATCGTTCAGGAACAGGTAGGTTCTCTAGTTCTTTTGCTGCAGTTTTTGAATATTTCCACGCTTGATAACTGAGCCAAGCCCAAAAAGCCTGTGGAATCCAAATACCCAAAAAACCGACTAAAAATAAAATATCAATTGCTGGCATTGGCACGCACCTTTCGAATAATTGCGACTATCAAAAGCAACAGTAGAATGCCACCTAGAAATAATGAGAGCCATGAAATTGAACTACCAAAGGTACTCAATATGTTGGGATAATTTGTCGCGAAAATAAAATCGAGTGGAATAATCACTACGCTCAAAACAATAAATAAATATCCCAATATGCTCGTATCAATACCGTCGACTGAGCTTTGATAGTCGATGCCATTGAGTTTCCATTGAATCCCCATTTGTGGATACTTGATATTCATTAAGGGGGCATCCGATGGTGGATTAATCACAACTTGATAACCTGCTTCAAAACCTGTGTAGATATTTGTGTTATAGAAATATTGTTGTTGATACTTAATTTCACGGGCTGGTAATGGTAATGCTGCATTCAGTTGAGTTTGAATCAAATAACTGCCCGAGGGTTGTGAGATTAAATTTTCATCCCAACCTGATTGCACGAGCGCCATTAAAGGACGGAGACCTAAGGCTGTAGAAAAGGTTGCTCTTGCAGCAAAATAATTTGGTTGTTCAACCTGATAAATAGCGATAGGAATAGCGCCTTGCTCAACGGCTTTTTTAAGTTTGAAATATTGTCTAAAGCTAAAATGCTGATCAGGAAGAATGATTCCTGGTTTGATACCTTGTTCAATAATACGTTTAAAACTAGGAGATTGAGCTTGATCAATCGTAAAAACAGGCCACCAATGTTGCTGTTTAGGTACGATCATTGCAATTTCTAGAGGAGAGTGTAATGTTGGAGTCGACCTTTCAACTGTACGAATATAGCAACCGTAGTATTGACGATAGAAATACTCCAAAGTTGGATCTGGATATTGATGGGTTGCGATTAGGAAACCACAAATATTCATGATCATTGACATTAGGATTGCTCCTGAATGATAGGAACAGTATGTAATTGCTTATCGACTTTGAGCTTTACACTAGGTAATTGTTTTAATTCTTCAATATAATCTGGTAGCTTATCCGTTGTTTCTGCTGGAATTACAATGCTGGCAATTTCATTTAGATCACCATCGATGAAATGATAATTTACATCACCGCATTGATGCGATTTGCTTAGAATATTAAGAATTTTATTTTGAGTTTGCTTCCAAATATCCTCACCTAGCATTTCTTGAATTAATACCGCATTACTAATCTGAATGTCGTAGATAAAATACGTTTGAGTACCTGATATCCTCAAAAGTTTATGAAACTCATGCTTAAAATGTTGTAATGAACTTAATGGGAAAATATCATGACGATAGTTTTTTTCGTAACTTTGAATAGCTTTAAATCGTTTTAGCGCATTTGCAATATTATGGCGAACCGCACTTAGAAATAGTGGTGCCATAGGAATGATAAACAAAAGCAGGAGTTGTCTTTCAATGTGTGTTTGACCTGCTAAATCAAACATAAAATATACAGCGACAGCCAAAAATGCGATCAATCCAATGATTAATGCTGCTCCGATATTAACAAATGCCCCAAGTACTAAAAGTCCAATAATTAGAATCCATCCACCTCGGTAAGTTGCAGGCAACCACTCATATGCCACAATCGCAATGAAGAGATGTGCGGTAATGATCCAGAGCATTAAGGTTTGTGCAGGTGTCGTTTGCATAATTAAAGTTTCTATTCATATGTTTTATGAGAGGTTTTTTTATAAATCTACTCGTTATAAGTATTAAAATTAAATAAATTTACTTTTCTATACAACAATGTAAACAAGGAAGTAGCAATTATGGAAGATTATTTTAAGTTATGTAAACGAGCCTTCTTAGCTAAACGGTTCTTTTTAGTGTAAGAAGGCTATTGGACTAGTTTATGATAATGCTTGGAAAGCTTGAATAGCACGTTCTCGACTGGTTTTTAAGTCAACAATTGGATGGGGATAATCTAATTTCAATGCGGTATTTTGGGCATAAGGCTCATGAATCCGTTTAGCATCTAGTTGAGTCAGTTCTGGGACCCAACGTCGAATATACACGCCATTTTCATCAAACTTTTGGGATTGGCTAATTGGATTAAAAATTCTGAAATAGGGAGCAGCATCAGTTCCTGTCGATGCACACCATTGCCAACCGCCATTATTTGCAGCTAGATCGCCATCAATCAGGTTTTGCATGAACCATTGTTCACCTTTACGCCAATCAATTAATAGATTTTTAGTTAGGAACATGGCACAAATCATGCGAACTCGGTTGTGCATCCAACCTGTAGAAAGAAGTTGACGCATACCCGCATCAACAATTGGAATACCTGTTTGTCCTCGTTTCCATTTTTCAAAACCTTCGCTATCATCACGCCATTGAACATTCTGTGTTGCAGCTTTAAAAGGCAAGTGCTTAGAAACTTGTGGAAAATCGAATAATATATGTTGATAAAATTCACGCCATAATAATTCATTTAACCACGTTTGTTGTCCTTCGGACTGGATAACAAAATCACCTTGTTGATGTCTAAATGCTGCTTGAATGCACTGACGAATTGAAATAATTCCAATATTTAAATAAGCAGAAAGTTGACTAGTTCCTTTAACCGAAGGGTAGTCCCGTAAAGCGTTATATTGAATAATTCGTTTTTCAACAAACTGATTGAGTAGGTTTCTCGCATGTTTTTCACCCACTCGCCATTCACTCGCATTTTTGTCTTTAATTTTGTCAGCATAGTGATTTTGGATGTGCTGTAAATCTGTTTGGTGTAGCTGACAAAAATCAAACTCTATGGGTGCTTGGATTTCAGGGATTGGATAACACTGAGGTAAACCGAGTTCTAAGCGCTGATAGCAACTTTTTTTGAAAGCACCAAAAACTTGATAGGGTAGATTCGATTGAGTTCGAATACTTGCAACTGGAAACAGCGTTCGATCTTGAAACAGTATCAGTTGTTTTTTTTGACGATTTAAACTTTGTTGTACTTCATTATCGCGTTTGAGTTCATTGAAGCCAAATTCAATATTGGCATACACATTTTCAAATGGTAATTTTTCTGCGAGATCAACAAAAAACTCCGCAATGTCATCCCAAAGAGGTACAGTAAATATGAGTAAAGGGATCTGTAGTTTGGAAAGTTCTGTTTTTAGCTCCAAAAGTTGGCGCAAATAAAAATCAATTTTAATATCCGCATCGTCATGACGTTGCCATTGTTCAGGTGACAGAATACAAATCGCTATACATGGACCATTCTGACGGGCATGCCATAAAGCTGCCTGATCGCGGACGCGGAGGTCTTGGCGGAACCAGATTAATTGATAAGTATTTGACATAGCAATTCTATAAAGTTCTTTAAAAATTATTATTCATATTTTATAGGTGCTTATGTGAAGAAAAAGCAAAGCCGAGGCTTTGCTTTTTGAGATGTTCTAATTCACAGAGGAATTAGTGGTGGTGACCACCTACACCGTGTACGTGACCGTGATCTAACTCTTCTTGAGTCGCATCACGAATTTCAACGATTTCAACTTCGAAAGTAAGATCTTGACCAGCTAATGGGAAGTTCGCATCAACGATAACGTTGTCACCTTCAACAGCTTTAACAGTTACGATTTGAACGCCATCATCAGTTTGAGCTTGGAACTGCATGCCCGCTTGGATGTTATCCACGCCTTGGAACATTTGAGCTGGAACTTCTTGAACTAGATCAGGGTTATATTCACCGTAGCCTTCAGCAGCAGGTACGTTTACAGTGAATTTTTCACCAACAGTTTTACCTGTAAGAGCATTTTCTAGACCAGGGATGATGTTGCCTGCGCCGTGCAAATATGCAAGTGGTTCACCTTGAGATTGATCAAGTGTTTCACCCTCAGCGTTTGTTAAAGTGTAGTGGAATGAAACCACGTGGTTATTTGCAATAGCAGTCATGTTGTTTGATCCATTCAATCAATTTAGATGTATATCATAAAGTGAAAAATAGATTTTGTTGACTATTTTCCACTTTTTGAAACTATTTCGTTATAAATGGGAACGAAATTTAAGATTTCAACTCAATAAAGCTTAATTTTTGGACGTACACGACGAGTTAGAAAATCTTTCATCGTCAGCATGCCTGCTTGTGTGTAGCCGTGAATGTTGGCTTGATGCAGTCGATAAAGGGAAACGTACATGGTTTTTGCAATAAACCCTTGAACGCTAACATCGCCGAGTAATTCACCCACAGCCTGATTACGACTTAATGAAACCAATGAACCTTTATCATTAAAGCTGAACATCGGTTGTGGTGTGCTTGCGATACGCGCTGCCATAGCGTCAACTAAAAAAGTTGCTTGTTGACTAGCGACTTGAGCACGAGGTCCGAGTGGTGGTTGACGAGCATCTAGCTGACAGTTTGCACAATCACCAAAAGCGAATACATTTGGATCAGTCTGCGTTTGTAGTGTTGAATAAACCATCAAACGATTAATCTTGTCCCGCTTAAAGTCATGAAGTGTTTCTAAGATTTTAGGTGCCTTAACCCCAGCAGCCCAAACGGTAATGTCTGAATGTAAAACCTCACCATTACTAAAATAAACGTTTGACTCATCTACTTTTTGAACTTTATGTTCAGTCAAAACATCAATACCCATTTTCTTGAGTTGCTTGGCGCTGTGTGCAGCTGTCTTCTCATTCAATGCGGGTAAGATGCGATCAGAGGCTTCGATTAAAGTGATCTTGACTTGTTTTGGGTCGATTTTCTTCAAGCCGTAACGATAAAAGTTTTTCGTTGTTTCAATCAACTCGGCAGCAAGTTCAACACCTGTAGCGCCAGCTCCAACAATACCGATATTTAAAGCACGTTCAGTCGACTGATTTTGAGCTTCGATATAAAGGTGGAATAAATCTTGTTGGAATACATCTGCTTGTTGTCGGCTATCCAAGAAGTGACAATATTCACGTACACCTTCAGTTCCAAAGTCATTCGACACAGATCCAACGGCGAGAACTAAGGTGTCATAATTGAGATCTTGAATGACAGGGGTGTGTTCTTTAGAAAGCTGAGGAGGGGAAAGCGTGATTTGTTTTTGGTCTTTATCAACTGCGACGAGGCTACCGAGTACAAACTCAAAGTGATGTTTTTCTGCATGTGCAAAATAATTGGTTTGTTCTTCGTGGGGGTTAAGCGAGCCAGCGGCAATTTCGTGTAGTAGAGGTTTCCAAATATGAGTGAGGTTTTGGTCAACTAGGGTAATTTTAGCTTTCTTTCGTCTGCCAAAACGTTCACCTAACTGTGTTGCAAGCTCTAAACCACCTGCGCCACCACCTACAATCACGATATGATGTAAGGTTTTGCTCATGATCAACCTAATTATTTTTGTGAAAGGATGGTCCGATTATGCCATCCTTTTCACTGGATTCTATGGTTAATCTTGAGAAAAATAGTCGAGTTTCTACCCTTGATTTAATGGGTAGAGTTTGGCACTCTGACTGTCATTTGTTGAAAAAAATGAAAATAAATTAGAAAACCAGATCATAATTTTTTGAAAAATATTAGCTTCTTCAATTTGTACATCATTTTCAATCTGGAGACTTCGGATCAATTGATTATTCTGATAAACCGAAACTGTCGCTAAGTTCATGACTTGCATCAGCGGCGCTGTCAGATGCTGTTCATTCAATTCAATATTGATATGTGTATTGGTGCTTTGGAGCGGTTCAACTGTAGTGACCAATTGATTTGCGTCAACTAGGTGGATGCGCTGAGTCAAAAGATTAAATGTATTCAGATCAATAGGCATCGGTCGGTCATAAAGAGAAGTTGTCACAATAGTAGGTTGTTGTGTTTCTACTCTGAACATTTTTAGCGTTGAACGAATTACAGGAAGTTCTGCAATTAATCGGTGCTTAGGGATTACAACTTCATCCCGTGTATAAGTAAATGCAAGATTCATTAACTTGTGTGCGACTTCAGCACGTTTTACCGCGCTAGGTGTTCCCAAAACCACAACGATCAAACGGCGTTTCTCGACATCAGGATTGAATGTTGGACGCTCTGCTGTTAGTGCCAAATTATAACCAGCAGCTTTGGTATAACCTGTTTTAAGACCATCTGCGGTCGGATCCATTTTGAGTGCGAGGTTAGTTGCATGATGGAATCTTTGGTTATAACTGAAGCTAGGCATTTTTGAATAATATAAATATTCAGGCGTATCTTGAACGATGGCTTTGGCTAATAAACCTAAATCTGCTGCTGTCGAATAGTGATCAGGCATCGTAATTCCAGCAGGATTACTAAAATGTGTATCTTTCATCCCAAGAGCTTGTGCTTCTTGATTCATACGAGCAACAAATTGAGGGACGCTACCTGAGATTTTCTCGGCTAGTGTAACAGCTGCATCATTTGCAGACATGACAATGAGTCCTGCCAGTAGTTGGTCAACTGAAATTTTTTCGCCCGTTTTTAAATACATTTGGGACTCATCCCACATGACCGTATTTACAACGGGTGTAGCCGTTAAGATATCTTCTTTACGTAATTTTCCTGCTTCAATTTCTCTTAATGCGATATAAGCAACCATCATCTTAGTGAGTGAAGCAGGGGCACGTTGAACGTGACTATTGTGCTCGGCAATAATTTGTCCTGACTGCGCATCGACAATAGACCATGCTTGTGCTTCGACCGTTTCAGGCGCTATTTTGAGTAAGCTTGCATGTGCAAGATTTACACACAATAGGCTAAAGAACGTAAAGAGGGAGAGGATGAATTTCACGAGTACACCTTGAGCAGCCGATCCATGGGCATGGAATGCGAAAAAAGCATCCTATGACTTTTTTAGTGGAGAATCCAGCCACTTTTGCTGACAATTACGACATCTACGCATGACTTTGTAAAAAAATGCTAAGCTGTGTGAAACCGTTCTTATTTTTATGATCTTAAATTATGTTGCACTATCAAATTGAGTTCGACGATTATCGCCAACATCTGATTCACGTCACCCTTCGTTTTCTGGCTAACCCTAATCAAGAATTATGGTTACCGACTTGGATTCCTGGTAGTTATTTAATTCGTGAGTTTTCTAAGCATATCGAATCGGTAAAAGCTTCTGACGAAGCTGGGCGCTTATTAAAAATTAAAAAAACAGAAAAAAATCGCTGGCGTTTGTTTAATACCGATCATGAGCTTATTACTGTTGAATATGATGTCTACGCATATGATTTATCCGTACGTGGTGCTTATGTTGATCAAACACGACTATACGTAAACCCAGCGTGTGTTTGTTTAGGTCTCCAAGATCAGGAACATGCGCCATGTGAAGTAGAACTATTTTTACCAAGCGAATTAAAGCATTTCCAACTGGCAACAGGTCTAGTTTCAAAGAGTCTTGTTAAGGGGCGTTTTACTTTAAAAGCAGAGAGTTACGATCAGCTAATCGATAGCCCATTTGAGTTAGCAGAGCAAAGCCGTTTTAGCTTTGATGCAAATGGTATCCCACATGAGTTTGTGATTTCAGGCAAACACGCGACTAATTTAAATCGTCTTCAGGCAGATATTGAAAAAATATGCCGTACTGAAATAGATATGTTTGGTTCAGCACCTTTTAAAAACTATACCTTTATGACGATGGCAACAGGCAATAGTTATGGTGGTTTAGAGCACTGTAATAGCACAAGCTTAATTACACCTCGTGATGATTTGCCTAAAGCAAATGAACCAGAAGAACCATCAAAAGACTATCAGCGCTTTTTGGGTTTGTGTAGCCATGAGTATTTCCATTCATGGTTAGTTAAATTTATTCGTCCAGAGAATTTCGCAAATTACGATCTACACAAAGAGTCATACACCAGTTTGTTGTGGATCTTTGAAGGATTTACTTCGTATTACGATGATTTAATTTTGTTGCGTAGTGGCGTCATTTCACAAAAGTCTTATCTTGATTTATTGAAAGCTCAAATTGACCGTTATCTACAGAATCCTGGACGTTTTATTCAATCTGTTTCTGAGTCAAGTTTTGATGCATGGATTAAATTCTATCGTCAGGATGAAAACTCAAATAATGCAGGAACGAGTTACTACAACAAAGGTAGTCTAGTCGCATTGTGTTTAGATTTGGGTTTACGTTTACGTGGTTCAAATCTTGACGAGCTTATGCGTCGTTTGTATGAAAATACTCAAAATGGCATACAAGTTAATGATCGCACGATTTTTGAGTTATGTAATGAATTGACTGGCGATAATTGGATTGAACAGATTAATCATTTGATCAATACCACTGATGAATTACCACTAGATCAACTTTTACCTGAGTTTGGTTTGAGCTATACGCTTAAAAATGACAAAGCATTACCATTCGGCTTAAAAGTTACTGACAAAGCTGAAGGTGTTGTTATTCAAAATGTTCGTCGAGAAAGTTCTGCAGCAAAAGCAGGCTTATCTGCAAATGATGTGATCATTGCAATCGATGACTTAAAAGCTTCCGAAAAACTACTATCTAAGTATGCTAAACAGCCAGGGACATATAATGCATACGCATTTCGTAGAGATGAGTTATTGCAATTTGAACTCATAGCAGGGGAAAACACCTTAGCGACTGTTGAACTCAATATTGAAGATCAAAACAAACTGGATGCATGGCTAAAACTTTAGTCTTATCCAAGCTTTCAAAGAAACACCGCTCAAGATGACAGTCTTGAGCGGTGTTTGTTTTTGTTTCTATTAAATTATTGAAATAAATAATAATTTGTAAATTCATTTTAAATTCTAAATTAACGAAGAGTATATGTTTTGTAGTATTTCTTAAAGAAATGTCGTTATCACAGGATATGACATTGACTGGCTTAGGGTGAATCCTGATAATCTCATGTTTTATTTAAGCTAACCGGTTCGCAGGGCTAAATGCCTAAGCTCACAACTACTATTTCGTAGCGAAATGTCGTTATCACAGGATATTGCGTTGACTGAGATGCGATCAAGACTGATACTCTCATGCCTAAATCAAGCAAACCGGTTCGCAGAGGCTGGGCCAAAAGCTCGCTTCTAAAAACTCAATTTAACACAAGGGGCTATATATGGCTGGTGGAAAGTCAAAAATCATTTATACACTGACTGATGAGGCGCCGTTATTGGCGACCTACTCGCTACTGCCGATCATTGAGACCTTTACTAAGCCAGCTGGCATAGAAATTGTCAAGAGTGACATTTCTGTTGCAGCGCGTGTGCTTGCAGAATTTTCGGACTACTTAAGTGATGAGCAGAAGGTGGCTAACAACCTTGCAGAGCTTGGTCGCCTTACTCAAGATCCAGATACGAATATCATCAAACTGCCGAATATCAGTGCGTCTGTTGCTCAATTGACAGCATGTATCAAAGAGTTACAGTCTAAAGGATATGCAATTCCTGATTATCCGGAAAATCCTACTACGGATGAAGAGAAAGAAATCAAGACTCGTTACGGTAAATGTCTTGGCTCTGCTGTAAACCCTGTATTGCGTGAAGGTAACTCAGATCGTCGTGCGCCTGCTGCTGTTAAAAACTATGCGAAGAAGCATCCACATTCGATGACTGAATGGAAACAGTGGTCTCAAACCCACGTATCACACATGGAAGAAGGTGACTTCTATCATGGTGAAAAATCAATGACGCTTGATCGTGCACGTAACGTGAAGATGGAATTGATTACTAAGCGTGGTGAAACGATTGTTCTGAAACCTAAAGTAGCACTTCAAGATGGCGAAGTAATTGATTCAATGTTCATGAGCAAAAAAGCATTGTGTGACTTCTATGAGAAGCAACTCGATGATTGCCGTGAAGCAGGTATTTTATTCTCGTTACACGTAAAAGCGACAATGATGAAAGTTTCACACCCGATCGTTTTTGGTCACTGTGTGAAAATTTACTACAAAGAAGCATTTGAGAAACACGGCAAGTTATTTGATCAGTTAGGTATTAACGTCAATAACGGTATGGCTGGTCTTTATGAAAAGATCGCTACTTTACCAACCTCACTTCGTGAAGAAATCATTGAAGATTTACATGCTTGCCAAGAACATCGCCCTGCATTAGCAATGGTTGATTCAGCAAAAGGCATCGACAACTTCCATTCACCAAACGATGTAATTGTAGATGCTTCAATGCCTGCAATGATTCGTGGTGGCGGTAAAATGTGGGGTGCAGATGGTAAACCTTACGATTGTAAAGCGGTAATGCCAGAATCTACCTTCGCACGTATCTACCAAGAAATGATCAATTTCTGTAAGTGGAACGGTAATTTTGATCCAAAAACGATGGGTACTGTACCTAACGTTGGTTTGATGGCTCAAAAAGCAGAAGAATACGGTTCACACGATAAAACATTTGAAATTCCTGAAGCTGGTATTGCGAACATTACAGATTTAGACACGGGTGAAGTACTGATGTCTCAAAATGTAGAAGAAGGCGATATCTGGCGTATGTGTCAGGTGAAAGATGCACCGATTCGCGATTGGGTAAAACTTGCAGTAAGTCGTGCGCGTAACTCTGGTATGCCTGCAATTTTCTGGCTTGACCCATATCGTCCACACGAAAATGAGTTGATCAAGAAAGTTGAGAAGTACTTAAAAGAGCATGACACTGAAGGTTTAGACATTCAGATCATGTCACAAGTACGTGCAATGCGTTATACGCTTGAACGTGTAGCTCGTGGTTTAGATACTATTTCTGTAACTGGTAACATTTTACGTGACTATTTAACTGACTTGTTCCCAATAATGGAGTTGGGTACTTCAGCGAAAATGTTGTCTATCGTTCCGTTAATGGCGGGCGGTGGTATGTATGAAACAGGTGCAGGTGGTTCAGCGCCGAAACATGTTCAGCAGTTAGTTGAAGAAAACCACTTACGTTGGGATTCGCTAGGTGAATTCCTTGCGCTTGCAGTATCTTTAGAAGAGCTAGGTCTTAAAGAAGATAATGCACGTGCTAAATTACTAGCGAAAACACTTGATCAAGCTACGGGTAAACTGCTCGATAACGATAAGTCTCCATCACGTCGTACTGGTGAGCTAGATAACCGTGGTAGTCATTTCTATTTAGCAATGTATTGGGCTGAAGCACTTGCTGCTCAAGATGAAGATGCTGAGTTAAAAGCGAAGTTTGCTCCTCTTGCAAAAGCTTTAGTTGAAAATGAGCAAAAAATTCTTGCTGAATTGAGTGAAGTACAGGGTAAAGCTGCTGATATTGGTGGTTACTACGCTGTTGATCCTGTGAAGGTAAGTGCTGTAATGCGTCCAAGTTCAACGCTTAATGCTACGCTTGAAACGATCTAAACTTTTAAATCTTTAATTGATTTAAAGAAGCCGATGCAAAAGCATCGGCTTCTTTGTTTAAGAGATAAGGTGCTTTTGAAATTTGATTATTGTTAATTTTTAAAGTTAAATGCACTTAGACAAAATTTTAAAATAAATCATTAGAGAATATATGCATATAAAAAGGTTAAGTGTTGGTGCTTTTTTTACAGTGATTTGGTTTGTTGGTATCTATTTTTTTTGTATTCTTAACGATTATACCCTTCCAAATAAAGATTTAAATTCATTAGGAGATTTTTTAGCAGGTATTTTCGCACCTATTGCTTTTTTTTGGTTAATTCTAGGGTATATGCAACAGGGCAAACAATTAGAACAAAATACCAAAGCTTTAGAGCAACAAGAAAGAGCGCTTCAACTTCAGATTGATGAGATGAGAGAAGGGGTAAAACAGCAAGTTGAATTAGTGCAACTTCAAAGACAACAACTCGATGAACAGCATAAGATGCTCGAACCAAGATTTATTATTTCTCAATCTAAAGTAAATTTTCCCGTTTATGGCAGTAGCACAGATCCTAAGATAGATATTAACCATAATATAGTATTTCTTGTGATCAATTACACTCTAGAAAATTTGGGAGGAGATGCTTTTAATTTGAGAATAACACACCCGAAGAGTAAGGAGATTTTAAAAAAACTTAGTACCGTAAAAGCATCTACATCAGAGGAAATTAGATTTGAATTGGCGCAATTTCAAATAGATCAATTAAATCAAAAAAAAGAATTGGAAGATTCATTAGATTTTTTTATGAAAGTAAAAATGGGCGTTCAGTAAAATATGAATTACTTATTCGTGTATATCAAACCAACCATCCATTTTATGGTGTAAATCTCTTTTTGAAGAAAGCTGATTTATAGAAAATACAAACTATATAAATTTA
>NZ_JADKPY010000073.1:0-54365 GCF_015351505.1 Acinetobacter sp. SK-43 | reverse complement strand
TTTTAAAAGCCCACTTCCGCGGGCTTTAAAACATCTAAATTCTAACGACTATTACGACTACGTCCGCGTGGAGCTTTGGTATTTGGTTGTGTTGTACCATTGGTCTTGCGACGTGGTTTCTCACTTTCATCCATTTGCCAAATACGCTTAGTACCAGACTTTTTCTTATTTGGGTCTTTTTTATCGCCTTCTTTCTTTTTCTGATGCATTGGTTTTCCACCAGTGCCGCCTGGTTTTTTCACGTATGAGCGAGAACGATAAGGCTTATCTTCAGGAAGATCTTTAAAATCAGGATAAAGTAAAGGTTCGATCTCTTTTTGTTCACCAGGTTGTAAACCTAAACGTACAAGGTCGATGGCACCAATCTTGGTACGAATTAAACGTAATGTCGGAAAACCAACAGCAGCTGTCATACGACGAACTTGACGGTTACGACCTTCACAAATCTGAAGTTCAATCCAACTCGTTGGGATGTTGGCACGGAAGCGAACAGGTGGATCACGATCCCACAACCACTCAGGTTGATCAACCTTAATTGCTTTTGCAGGAAGTGTCATACCATCAGCAAGCTCAACACCTTTACGTAGCTGTTCTAGCGCTTCTTCTGTGACATCGCCATCAACTTGTGCGAGATAAGTTTTAAATTTTTTATTGGTTGGATTGGTGATGTACTGGTTTAAACCGCCGTGATCAGTCAGGAACATGAGGCCTTCAGAATCGAGGTCAAGGCGACCCGCAAGACGTAAATCAGGATCGTGGATAAAATGTGACAGCGTTAAATGCGCCTCATCCTCACGAAACTGTGACAACACGTCAAAAGGTTTATTAAATACAACTATTTTCATATGAATATACTACTTTGGCTTTAAGTGGCACCATGACATAAAGCTTTTTATTTAAGAGAGAAATGTTTGTATTTCTCCTATAAATCTCAAAAACCTTGCTTATGGATTAAACTGTTTCATGTAATAACAACGAAAGTATGCCATAGAAGGCATACATTTACTCGCAAGATACACATGAGGGAGAACCTGTAAAATGGGTTATCAGAAGATCGTGGTTCCTGCTGACGGTGACAAAATCACAGTAAACGCAGACCTGTCACTGAATGTTCCAAATCATCCAATCATTCCTTTTATAGAAGGTGATGGTATTGGTGTGGATATTACACCAGCTATGAAGGCAGTAGTAGATGCTGCTGTTCTAAAAGCGTATGGTGGTAAACGTTCAATTGAGTGGATGGAAGTATATTGCGGCGAAAAAGCAGATAAAATATATGGCACCTATATGCCAGAAGAGACTTTTGAAGCATTACGTGAATTTATTGTTTCAATCAAAGGTCCTTTAACCACTCCTGTTGGTGGCGGTATCCGTTCATTAAATGTTGCGCTCAGACAAGAGCTTGATTTGTATGTCTGTGTTCGACCAGTGCGTTGGTTTGAAGGCGTACCATCACCTGTGCAACATCCTGAATTAACAGACATGGTTATTTTCCGTGAGAACTCTGAAGATATTTATGCAGGGATTGAATGGAAAGCAGATTCGGATGAAGCTAAAAAAGTTATCAAATTTCTAAAAGAAGAAATGGGCGTAACAAAAATTCGTTTTGATGAAGGTTGTGGTATTGGGATTAAACCTGTTTCAAAAGAGGGTACTCAACGTCTTGTCCGTAAAGCCATTCAGTTTGCAATTGATAATGATAAACCTTCAGTGACGCTTGTCCATAAAGGCAATATCATGAAGTACACCGAAGGTGCCTTCAAAGAGTGGGGCTATGAGCTAGCAATGGAGCGTTTTAGTGGCGAACTATTAGATGGTGGTCCTTGGGTTAAAATTAAAAATCCAAAAACAGGCAAAGACATCATTATTAAAGATGTAATTGCAGATGCATTTTTACAGCAAATTCTTATGCGTCCAGCGGATTATTCAGTTATTGCCACGCTTAATTTAAATGGTGACTATATTTCTGATGCACTTGCAGCAGAAGTTGGTGGTATTGGTATTGCGCCAGGTGCAAATATTGGTGGTGCGATTGCGGTGTATGAAGCGACTCACGGTACAGCGCCGAAATATGCGGGACAAGATAAAGTAAATCCAGGCTCGATTATCCTTTCTGCTGAAATGATGCTGCGTGATATGGGATGGATTGAAGCTGCTGATCTGATTATTAAAGGTGTATCAGGTGCGATTGAAGCAAAAACAGTGACCTATGATTTCGAGCGTTTAATGCCTGGTGCAACCTTGGTACGTTGCTCTGAATTTGGTCAAGCCATTATTGAGCACATGGGTGATTAATCTATTTATGATTTTAAAAGAGCGGTTAAATCGCTCTTTTTTTATGTTCTAAATATTTAATATTAATTCTGTGTTGAGCTTTTTAGTTGTATCGTAAATTTTAAAAAAACTGTATCTAGTATTTTTAGATCATTTGTTCAAAATAGGCTGAAAATTATGAAGAGTTTGCTGTTATGAAAATGTATCAAGTGGATGCTTTTACTAAAGAATTATTCAAGGGCAATCCTGCAGCGGTTATAGTTTTGGATACTTGGTTAGATGAGCATTTAATGCAAAATATCGCATTAGAAAATAATCTTTCAGAAACAGCTTTTGTCCGAAAAATAGATGATGCTAATTACGAAATACGCTGGTTTTCACCGACAGATGAGGTTGCCTTTTGTGGACATGCAACTTTAGCTAGTGCTTATGTTTTATTTAAAGATTTTACAGAAGCGAAGACCATACAGTTTCATGTCCGTCAACTTGGAATTTTTGTAGTTACTCAAGACGTTGATGGGAAAATCAAAATGAATTTTCCAATTCGTAAAGCTGAACAGGTTTCTGATTATCCACAAGCTTTACGTGATGGCTTAACCAAGCCATTTAAGGCAGTTTATTTAAATGCTCAAGCTTATATTGTTGAATATGAGTCTGTCCAAGATGTATTGGATGAGCAACCGAACCTAGAGAAATTAAAACAATTAGGACAGGTACGTACAGCAATTACTGCATCTCAACCTGATATTGCAATAACTGCAAAGGGTGAGGATGGAAAGTTCGATTGCGTGTCACGTTATTTTGCTCCTGCGATTGGGATAGACGAAGATCCTGTAACAGGTTCGATTCATACGGCAATTGTTCCACTTTGGGCAGAAAAACTGAACAAACAACGATTAGTTGCATATCAAGCATCAGCACGTGGTGGCATTTTGGAATGCTTCATTGAGTCAGCAGAGCGTATTGAAATTTCAGGATATGCAAAGTTATATATGCAGGCTGAACTATCTATTTAGCTTGTAACAAAAAACGAATAAAAACAATGAAAAAAGCTGTTTAAGTGAACAGCTTTTTTCAAAATATAACTATTAAAAAACTATGCTGTTTACTAGTATGGACGCTTGTATTTATTTAAATCATCAAAAATATTCGGATAATCTATGTTAATGCGGTTTAAGCAACTTACACTCTCTCTTTGTTTACTTGGGGTGAGCGCAGCTTCATGGTCTCAGGCTGTACTCGTAAAAACTGAAAAAAATATCGAAGAATATAAATTAGACAACGGCTTTAGAGTTATTCTCGCCCCAAATGAAAAAGAAAATAAAGTCTTTGTAAATACAGTTTATATGACAGGTTCTTTGAATGATCCAAAGGGCAAAGGTGGTTTGGCTCACTTGCTTGAACATTTGGCTTTTAAAGGAACACAAAATGTAAAAGGTGAGGAATTTCAACGTCGCCTTGATCAATATACCTTAATGACAAATGCAAGCACGGATTATTACTCAACTAAATATTTGAATATTGTTCGTCCAGAGAAAAATGCGCTCAATGAGATTCTGTATTTAGAATCTGAACGTATGGATAAATTGGTGCTTCAGGAGAAATTTGTTCCATCAGAAATTGAAATTGTGAAACGCGAACGTGAAATCCGTATGGATCAGCCATTTGCGGTATTGATGGATCAAATGTGGAAAGCTGCCTACGGAAATCAATACTTAGGGCGTTTGCCGATTGGTGATTTACCTGAATTGAAATCGATCAAAATGAATGAGCTGAACCAGTTTTATAAAACTTGGTATGCACCTAATAATGCGGTCATGGTGATCTCTGGTAAATTCGATAAAACAGAAGTTTTACAGAAAATTGATCAATATTTTAGCCCTATTCCAGCACGTAAAATTCCAAGCCCAGTACAAGTCCCTGTTTTAGATTCAAGTAAAATTGAACAACGCCAGTTTACGGTACAAAAGGGAAGTGATCTTGCCAAGTTTAATATTTATATGAATGGCAAGAATGAAAAATTACAGCCAGCATTAGCGCTCGCTCCAGCATTATTTACGATGCAACCGAGTGGAACTTTATATAAAAGTATGGTTGAAACAGGTATTAGTACAGCAGTGCAATCAACCACTTGGTTAGACCAAGACTTTAATGTCGTATTCATGGGGGCGATTTACGCACCTAATCATGATGCGAAGAAAGTGGGTGATGCTCTAGTTGATGGGGTTGAAAATAGCAAAACTTTTACTGATGCAGAATTACAACGTATAAAAAATATTACTCAAAATACAGCCGATACGATTGCAAATGATGCAGTCGCTTTAGGCTCACGTTTGAGTGATTATGCTGTGTCTTCACACGGTCAGTGGGATGAATACTTTAGAGACTTAGAGGCGATTCAGAACTTAAAACTTGAAGATGCTAATCAAACTTTAAAACAATTTTTAGTCGCTTCACATCGAATTTCTGGGGATATTTTACCTACTCCAGAAGATCAGAAAAAAGCGATGACTTTAAAAGCTGAAGATAAACCAAAAACCTTAGATCAAAACACTGAGCAAGCTGAACCGCTGAAAGATCCAAGTGTTTATCAGCAAGAGGTGAAACAGTTCATCGAACAATCTGCCCAGCAGTTACAAAAGAATGAAAAGAAGATTCAACGAGGCGAATTAAAGAATGGCATTCGTTATGCTTTATTCCCAACCCCAACACGTGATGATAAAACCTATGCCACGATTAGTTTAGATTTTGGTAATGAGAAATCTTTATTCGGCAAAGGTGTTACTTTAGATCTAACCAGTTATTTGATGCTACGTGGTTCAGAAAAACATACTTTACAAGAAATTACCGATAAAGCAATTGCTGCAAGTGGGGGAGCATCGGTGAGTTCGAATGGTAATGGAATGACCATTGTGGTTCAGGCTAAAAAAGACAAATTTGAAGACTTTTTAAGTTTTATCATTGATGTCATTAAACAACCTAAGTTTTCTCAGTCTGAATTCGATTTGGCTAAAAATCAGAGTTTATCTGCTTTAGATCGTCCTTATACAGAACCAGCGATCGTATCATCAATGACTTTAGCAAGACTACTTGAAACCTATCAACCAGGTGACTTGCGTTATCATTTTGAACCTGAGTTGGCTAAACAACAGCTTAAAGATGCCACTCAGTCAGAGGTTAAGCAATTTTATGATCAATTCTTCATGACTAATCATGCGCAAATTGCAGTGACTGGTGATTTTGATGCTATAGAAATGCAGGAAACTTTAGAAAATGCATTTGGAAAATGGAAGACGAAACAGCCATATCAAAAGATAGTCACTCCATTTGTAGCATTTAAAGCTCAAAAAGTTCATGCCTTATCTGAGCAACGTGAGTTTGGAAGTTATCAAAGTGTGCT
Organism: Acinetobacter sp. SK-43; assembly: GCF_015351505.1. Taxonomy (NCBI): domain Bacteria; kingdom Pseudomonadati; phylum Pseudomonadota; class Gammaproteobacteria; order Moraxellales; family Moraxellaceae; genus Acinetobacter; species Acinetobacter sp. SK-43. The sequence goes on along the minus strand of NZ_JADKPY010000073.1, from coordinate 48,691 downwards.
CACAATTCCAGTAGGTGCTTATCATCCAGATGCTGCTGCATTGATGATTTTAAGTCACATTATGGGGAACTCTCAGCTTTCGTCTCGTTTAGCACAAGAGCTAAGAGAGAAAAATGCATTGGTTTATGGATTTGGTAGTAGTGTAGATTTAGATTCAGATACAGAAAGTGGTTCACTGAGTATTTCAGCAAATTATACAGCTGGCCGCTCAGATCAAGTCTCACAGTCTGTGCATAAAGTGTTGAATGATTTACTTGATAAAGGTGTTACTCAGCAAGAAGTTGAAGCTGCAAAAGCTGACATTATGAAGAAACGCGTGACTTCATTAGAAGATGAACGTTCGATTCATGGCATGTTGACGGGTCAACTTGAGCGCAATAAAACACTGCTGGATCGAGCAAAACGTGATCAGGAAATTGCTAAACTAACGAAATCTGACATTGATACCGTGATTAAGAAATATATTAAGCTTGATCAGTTCGTTGAGGTTATGGCAGATCAGTATGGAAAAGCGCAACAATAATTGGCATCAATAGTTTCGGACTAAGCTAATTTTTAGTCATCAATAAAATAATACTTAAGTGCTTTATTTTCTTCGCATGAAATGAGATTTTATGATTCATAAATCTCATTTCAAACTAAAGTGCGGGGAATAATATGCTTTTAGCTTTAATAGCTGTTCTTGCTGGAATTGTTTTATTGGTATGGAGTGCTGATAAGTTTATTGATGGTGCTTCTGCAACTGCTCATCATCTAGGAATGCCTTCATTATTGGTTGGTATGATCGTGGTTGGATTTGGTACATCTGCTCCTGAACTTGTTGTCTCGGTCATGGCTGCACTAGATGGTAATCCTGGTATTGCGTTAGGTAATGCTTATGGTTCAAACATTGTTAATATTGCATTAATACTAGGGCTGACGGCTATCATTCACCCTATCGTGGTGCATTCAACAATAGTTCGTAAGGAGTTACCTCTTTTATTAGCCGTGACAGTGGTAGCGATCATTCAAATCATGGATGGCGAACTGAGTCGGAATGATGCATTGTTACTGTTCTTGCTTTTATTTGTTTATATGGGATGGACAATTTGGCAAGGTATGCGCAGTAAAAGTGATGTTTTAAGCCATGAATTTGATTTTGAATTACAAACACATCAAATGCCTCTTAAAAAGGCTATTCCACTACTAATATTTGGGTTAATTGTATTAGTTATAAGCTCACGTCTATTGGTGTGGGGAGCTGTAGAGATTGCTCAATCCTTTGGTGTAAGTGAATTAATTATTGGTTTAACTGTTGTAGCTATTGGAACTTCATTACCAGAGTTAGCCTCATCCATCGCTGCTGCTAGAAAGGGTGAACTTGATATCGCGATAGGAAATGTAATTGGTTCAAATATGTTCAATACTTTGGCAGTGGTTGGACTTGCTGGAATGATTCATCCTACTACAGTACCCCAAGAGGTTTTACAGCGTGATATGGTGGTAATGGGCGTACTCACCTTGAGTCTACTTTTTTTCACTATCAGCTTGAAAGGGCACGGACGTATCGGGCGTTTAAAAGGTGGAATTTGGTTATTCAGTTTTATCGCTTATACAGCTTATCTAATTAATACAGCTTTTTAATTTATTGAATCAGAACAAGGCATTAAACTAATGAATGCCTTGTTCTGATGAAGATAAATATTTAATCTCGAAAGACTAATTTACTCATCAATGATCATGTTTATGAGCATGAAAATCTTCATTTTTACGGAATCGTAAATAGTTTTCAAACTGCTCGCAATATTCGTCAAAATTATCTTCGAGCATCATTTGAAATTGTTGAAGCAAATAAGTCATCACTTGCTCTTTGGCATCACGCATTTCATTGCCATCTTTAAAGTTATTTGCAGCGACCCAAGTATTAAAACGAGCAGTCGCAAATAGCATAGCAGCGCTCACTTGTCCGCGTAATTCCTCTGGTTTTGCTGGTTGACCTTTCGGTGGGCGGCAATACTCATTGGCGAGTTTGATGAATTCATCTGCACGCTCAAAAAACACCGCATTTAACGCTTCTTCTTCCGTCACATCGGTGGCGTTGATTTTTTGAGACATGATCATTTTCCAACAAAAATAAGACGTCTTATTATAGTCAAAGCCTTGTCGAAACTAAACCTTTGCCTTAATCTAAAATAGCCTAAGCAAATCGAATTATCATCATGCAAGATGCTATCGCCATTCAAAGCTTAAAAACAGATATCGCTTTACTTCGTCAACATATTTATCCACCTCAATATTTGGAACATGTTGAAGGTTTACCGATTTATTATGGTCTAAAAGATCAGGTCGATGAGTATTATCGTCAATGGCAACCATTGATTGAAAGGGCGCAGGAACTTTGTCAGCCTTTTATGGAAGATGAGCCTGTGGATGCGATTCATTTACCCAGTCATCTGAATCTGCCATTGTTTTTCTTTTACGTCGATCGTATTCGAATCAATAAAACTCGCGCTAAAGAGTCTAAAACTTTTCGTGGTGTTGCGGCATTGGTCGAAAAGTGTGGGCAATTTGACACAGATCAGATTTTTGCGATGCAAGAATGGTTAGGGAGTGATGACACTGCTGCTTTGGTTGCTCATCGTGAGTTTATAGATTTGCGTACTTATGTGTTTCAGCATGGGCAAAGTGAATATACACGAACCCGTTTTTATATGAATGGTGTGATTTTAAGCGTCGAACCACATTTTAAATTGGTGGATGCACGGGATAAACCACGTAAGCAACGTAATGATAGTTATAGTGATCCGATTGCGGATAATGGCACGTGGAAGATTTTTGGGAAGTATCGGTAAATGATTTTAAGTGGAATAAATAGTTTAACACTCTAATTTTCATTAAAAAATAATAGCACACCCACAAGTGTTATATAAAGTTTGGATGTTCTCGCGTAGGCGATTTCCTACTTTGTTTTCGGACAAAGTAGGCAAAGCCATTGTCATCAGCAAAACCTGTTTATTTCTTGGATTTATTAAAATGTATCGCAGAAACATTACTTTGCTTATATCACGCAGGTTGCTGATGACGTTTCAGAGTATCCGCTTTTTTTGTTAAAATTTAGATTATTTGTGGCGGCATCCATGCCACCAGCACGATAACAGAGTGAGGTGATTTTCCCTTGCGGAGTAATCAATCCTCATCCCAAAAAATGTCTTTGATCGATAAATCCTCTAGTTTCTTTGCAGCCTTCTTAGCAACATGTGGTTGTTGTGCTTTTACCCAACCTAAAGCAAATAAAAATTGTGGGTGCTCTGTAGCTTGTTCCTCGAAAATATGTTCAGCGACAAACAAATCATTATAAAAACCTAAATATTCCTGAATTGGCTGTAATTTATCTAGGAATTGTTGAACATCTTTCTCAGGATAAAGATCAGAAATAAAGTCGATGCAATAACGCAATTGTTTTACTCGTTTGCGGGTTCGATGCTCTTCTTCTACAGCAAGTGATGAAAAATGTTCTGCATCCTTGAGGATTTTTTGATAGAGCTTGGTTAAACTTTTTGCAGCTTGTTTAGTGACTTTAGGCTTTGATTCAGATTCACGATAGCTAAAGTTGAGTAGTGATAAAAATAGCTCAGTAGTTTGAGTCCGACTGAAAATCTGAGCAATATTAGTTGCGTCAGAGGCTGTAAGCTTGAATTCAAAATCACACACTTTCTGAATTAAAGGAATGACCGAATCTTGGATTGCATCATTGTCACGCGAATCACCCAAAGCTCTAAAAATTTCAGCTAACTGACTTTCCCAAGACTCATCAACTTGAGTTGACCAGTTTGAGAAATGTTTTAAGGCAGATCGCAAACGTCGTATTCCCACCCGTGCTTGATGAATATGATCCGCTTCTGCAACACCATCAGCAATCGCTGCTGCGTTAGGTAAAATATGATTTAACGTATTTTCGACAATTTGTTTGATTGCTTGATCAGCACTAATATCAGATTCTAATTTGAGTGTTTTTGCTTTAGTAGCAGCAGAGACACGTTTAGCTACGGCAAGCAAATTACCACGTTCAGCCTTACTGCGAACATCTAGCCATAATTGATATTTCTTCACCCATGTATGTGCGAATGTAATTAGGTCTTGGGGTGAGCCTTGTTTCTGTTCAAATTCAACTTCACATATTTGGGCTTGATCGTTAGGTGTACGAATTTCACCATCATCTAAACAAACTTCAATTAGCGAATTTCCAAATTCAAAAACATGAAATGTACGTTGCACATCTGTTTGGAACTGAAGTAGTAGTTCAGTAGGCGAGTCACCAAATACATCACGTAGTACACTTTGAACGGTTTGATTATGTTTATAAAGTGTAAGATCCAATTCAGGTTCTTGTTCGCATTTACCTAAATAGATGTCTTCTTCAATACGTTGCAAATGATTTTTAGTCGCAGCTTTAAAGGTTTGTACCCAATGATCACCCTCTTGACGCAGACGAATAGCCACATAATTTTTTGCTAATAGACGATCAGCAGTATCATAGTATTTTGCTTGCAAACGAATTTTCTGAGCTGATTGTTTATTTAAAAATTGCAGGACACTTTTTTTCTTAGATTCAGGTAGCTGAAATTTAAGCTCTATTTCCATGATGTTATAACTCCTGACCATTTTTGATAAATATTCTAAAATTAGTATAACGTGTTGATCTCAAAAATTATTGTAAAGATCTTTTAAGTCTCGTTGAGGATGGCTCACAATGACTTTATTTTGAACAAAAAATACTTTAAGTTGTGGGGAGTTTAAAGATTAGGATGATCCACATGAATCCACCAGCGAAGATCGATAAGCCAGTAGAATTCACATTGCCAATTAAAGACTATAATGAATTTTACCGCTTTTATTTAACTGAACATCGTAGTATTGCGAGCCGACGTTTGCATGTAGCAGGCAGTACACTGGGTTTGTATTTTTGGAGTAAAGCAATTCGCCAGCGTAAAGCAAAGTATTTGGCTTATGGTTTATTGTCTGGTTATGCGTGTGCATGGGTTGGACACTTTTTCTTTGAACACAATAAGCCAGCGAGTTTTAAACAACCACTTTATAGTTTTATTTCAGATTGGCGTATGTTGTCTGATGTAGTTCGTGGTCGTCTAAGTTTAATTGACCGTCAGTTCGATAAAATTGAATCTTAAACAAGATATTAAAATTAGAAATGTCTAAAGCTGCGTCATAGCAGCTTTTTTGTTCTAAGATTTATTTTTAGTAATGTAAATGTGTACACTCTCTTTAATTTTTAAATAAGAAAATATACTCTGAAACCAACGTTTTTTTAGTGAAATTTTCATGCGCGGTTTATACCTCATCACCAATGATGATCCCATTCAACTTCTTTTAGAAAAGTTAGAGGCTGCACTAGCTACTGGTCATATAGCTATTTTGCAATATCGTCGAAAAAAAATAGAAAAAATAAATCAACCATCTGAAGTGGAGTTGATCAAAGTCCTTTGTGAAAAATATCAAGTCCCTTTTGTCATTAATGATGATTTGGCGTTAGCAGAACAATTTGGTTTAGGTGTGCATCTAGGGCAGTCCGATGGTGAAATTACTGATGCGATTAAGCGTTTACCCCAAGGAGTAATTATCGGACGTACTTGCTTAAACTCATTAGACTTGGCAGCAAAAGCAATTTCTGAAGGCGCGACTTATGTAGCATTTGGTGCTGTTTATGCGACATCAACTAAACCAGAAGCGGGCAATGTGGGAATCGAAGTTATCAAACAGGCTCAACAAAAATATGATGTGCCAATTTGTGCGATTGGAGGTTTAACTGTTGAAAATTCTCAAGTCGTGATAGAGGCTGGAGCAAGCCTTTGTGCAGTAATTAGTGATATATTAGGGCGATCAACAGCCGAAATTCCTGCTCGTGTCAGCGCATGGGCGAAATTATTTGCATAATTCTGTGTGTTCACAAGTTGGGACTTTAGTCACTCCCCATTATTTCGATTTAGGTTGAGCCTCATATGAGTTTATCTCCAAAGCAAGAACAGTTATTTAAACAGGCGAATAAACATATTCCAGGTGGCGTAAATTCACCTGTACGAGCATTTAACGGTGTAGGCGGTACGCCAGTTTTTATTGAGAAAGCGAAAGGTGCGTATCTGTGGGATGTTGATGGCAAACGATATATTGACTATGTAGGTTCATGGGGACCGATGATCTTAGGTCATGCACATCCTGATATTATTAAAGCGGTGCAAATCGCAGCTGAGGATGGTTTAAGTTTTGGTGCGCCAACCGTACATGAAACCACTTTGGCAGACACAATTTGTGAAATTATGCCTTCGATCGAAATGGTTCGTATGACCAGTTCAGGAACTGAAGCGACGATGACCGCAATTCGCTTGGCGCGTGGTTATACAGGTCGTGACAAGATTGTGAAATTCGAGGGCTGTTATCATGGTCACTCTGATTCATTATTAGTTAAAGCAGGTTCCGGTTTACTTACTTTGGGTGAGGGAGAGCCGACTTCTAAAGGTGTACCTGTTGATTTTGCAAAACATACTTTAACTTTGCCGTATAACAATATTGAAGCATTGAACGAGTGTTTTAGTAAGTTTGGTCATGAGATTGCAGGTGTAATCATTGAGCCTGTAGCAGGCAACATGAATTTAGTAACGCCGATTGAAGGATTCTTGCAAGCCATTCGTGATGTTTGTGATGAATATCAATCAGTCTTCATTATTGATGAAGTAATGACAGGTTTTCGTGTTGCTCTTGGTGGTGCGCAATCAGTCTATAAGGTAAAACCAGATTTAACGACTTTAGGTAAAATCATTGGTGCAGGATTACCAGTGGGTGCTTTTGGTGGTAAACGTGAAATCATGGAGTGTATCGCACCGCTAGGCGGCGTGTATCAAGCAGGGACATTGTCAGGAAATCCTTTGGCAATGCGTGCGGGTATTGCGATGTTTAAGCATCTACGTGAACCTGAATTCTATGACAAATTAGCTGCACAATTAGAAAAACTGCTTGCTGGTTTACAAGTTGCAGCAGATGAAGCTGGTATTCCATTCAAAACTCAGCAAATAGGTGGAATGTTTGGTTTGTATTTCACAGATCAAGATGACATCACAAGTTTTGATTCCATGTTAGCCTGTGATGTGGGTGCGTTTAAGAAATTCTTCCATGGTATGCTTAAACGCGGTGTTTACCTTGCACCTTCAGCATTTGAGGCTGGTTTTATTTCTTCAGTACACTCTGATCAAGATATTGCAGAAACGATTCAAGCTGCAAAAGAAACATTTGCTGAAATGAAAGCTTCTGCTTAATTTCAGATACCAGGAAACACCATGACTATTGTTGTGGTGTTTTTTTAGATATGGAATAAAAAATTAGAATTAAATCGATTTTTTCATTGTATTTCTAGTCTAAGCTTTTTATGATTGCCCGCTTGTTTTCATCGAGTCGTTGGAAGGCTACCTTGAGTGATTTTCTAAGTGAACATTTGATTCATCGTGATGAAGATTTTATGGTCATCCATAAACCCGCAGGGCTACTCACCGTACCTGGAAAAACACCTGATTTGCAAGATTGTTTAATCAATCGCTTATTAAAACTAGAGCCAAAAACTTTACTGATTCACCGTTTAGATCGGGACACTTCAGGAATACTCGTTTTTGGTTTATCTAAATTTGGGCAGAGTCATATTTCTCGCCAATTCCAAGATCGTCAAACCTCAAAAATTTACCAAGCTTTGGTTGCTGGACATCTCGAAGGTGAAGGTATCGTCGATATACCAGTGATTTATGATCCAAGTCGTCCGCCATTGCATATCGTTGATGCATCGCATCACAAACCAGCATTAACAGAATGGCAAGTCATCGAACATTTAGAAATTAAAGGACATCCTGTAACCCGAGTTCAACTCGTTCCGATTACAGGTCGTTCGCATCAGCTTCGTGTGCATATGCAGTATTTAGGTCACCCGATCTTAGGTGATACTTTGTACGCTACGCCAGAACAACAACAGCTTTATGATCGTTTGTGTTTACATGCGACAGAACTAAGCTTCACTCATCCTAAAACAGCTCAGCAGTTGACATTCAATTGTCCTGTACCGTTTTAGCCCAAAACTTTTTTATGAAACATGATGTGATGCGCGCTATTTGAACGCGCTTTGTGTCAAAATACATATCGTTGAAAACTACATAAAATGCATTAATTCTTCGTTGAATTAAGCACTACAATATGTAGGCTAACTTGAGATAAAGGTGGAAAAATTGCAGCAGTTTGCTATTGGTCAACGTTGGTTATCAGATACAGAAACTGAACTAGGTTTAGGCGTTCTTATTGATGTGGATGAACGTTCTATCAGCATTTTATTCCCCAAAAGTGATGAAACACGTGTGTATGCACGTAACAATGCACCTTTATCTCGTATCATTTTCAATGTAAACGATGAAGTGCAAGATCAAGAAGGCACCAAGTGGATTGTTGAAGCAATCGAAGATCGTCATGGAGTCCTGCGCTACGATGTTGTTCGTACTTTAGAAAATGGCGAGCAAGAACGTAAATCGTTGAATGAAACACGTATTGGTGCGCAAATTCAGCTTTCAAAACCTCTAGAGCGTTTGCTTGCTAGTCAAATTGATTACAAAGAATGGTATGACCTTCGGATCGAAGCCATGCTATTACAAGCACAAATGCATACTAGTCCTTTACGTGGTTTCCTTGGCGCTCGTGTTGGATTAATTCCACATCAACTTTATATCGCTCACGAAGTCGGTAAGCGTTTTGCACCACGTGTTTTGTTAGCAGATGAAGTGGGTCTAGGTAAAACCATTGAAGCTGGTTTAATCATCCATCAACAACTAAAAACGGGTCGCTCAGAACGTATTCTGATTTTGGTTCCTGATTCATTGCAGTATCAATGGATGATTGAAATGCGCCGTCGTTTCAATTTGCAATTTTCTCTTTTCGATTTAACACGTACTGCCTCGATCAAAGAACATGATCCTGATCTCAATCCATTTTTAACTGAGCAATGTATTATTGCCAGTGTTGATTTGATGGTTGACCATGAAGACTTACGTGAGCAAGCCGTAGAAGCTGGGTTTGACTTACTCGTCGTAGATGAAGCACATCACTTAATGTGGAGTGAAGAAGACGGTGGTAATGATCGTTATGATTTAGTAGAAGAACTCGCTGAACAAACAGCAGGTGTGCTTTTGCTTACTGCTACACCAGAGCAACTAGGTGTAGAAAGTCACTTTGCGCGACTTCGTTTGTTGGATCCACAACGCTTTAGCAGTTTAGATCGCTTCCTCGACGAAGAGGAACAATATCAGCATACTGCGAAAATAGCAGAAGTATTGATGTCTGATGAGGCATTGACTGAAGAGCATTTGGTCGCACTAGACGGCTTATTGGGTCATCGTATTGATGATCAGCCAGAACAGCGTATGCGAGCGATCCATGAGTTATTAGACCGTCATGGTACAGGTCGTATTTTATTCCGTAACACGCGTGAAGCGATTCAAGGTTTCCCAGGTCGTGACTGTCAACCTGCACCATTGCCTGCACCAGAAGACTGGTCTTTTGACGGCAAAATGCGAGAGCAAATGTGGCCTGAAGAGGGACAGCTCGATGGTTCTTGGATGGAAACCGATCCTCGTGTGCCGTGGTTGATGGAAGTACTGCGTAAAGATCTCAAGCACAAAAAAGTATTGTTGATCGCTCGTAGTGGACCTGTAGTTGAAGCTTTAGAGAACGCCCTACGTTTACATGCAGGTATTCGCACAGCAATGTTCCATGAGGGCATGAGCTTATTAGAGCGTGACCAAGCTGCCGCATATTTTGCTGAAGATAGTTATGGCGCTCAGATTTTACTGTGTTCTGAAATTGGTTCAGAAGGGCGTAACTTCCAGTTTGCTAGCGATTTAATTTTATTTGATTTGCCTGCAAACCCTGATGTGCTTGAACAGCGTATTGGTCGACTAGATCGTATTGGTCAAGAAAACCGTATCCAAATTCATGTGCCATATTTGGTAGGCACCGCTCAAGAGCGTATGTTCCGTTGGTACAACGAAGCACTTAATATTTTCAGCAATATCTCTCCAACTGCACAAACCTTGCAAGAGAACTTTATTGTTGAGTTAAAAGATTGTTTGCTTGCTGATCAAGGTCAGACTTTTGAAGATTTACTTGAAGAAGTGAATGTACAACGCCAAGCTTTGGAAGCTGAATTACAAGCTGGTCGTGACAGATTGCTAGAGTACAATTCATGTCGTCCAGTGGTTGCACAAGGTATTGTACAAGCACTCGAAGATTATGATGACAATACGACTTTGCCGATGTTTGTTAAACGTTTTATGTCATCTACCAATATCGATTTTGATGAGCAAAGCAACGGTACAGTGATCATCAAGCCTACTGATCAAATGCAAGTTCAAGGTTTGACCTTAGACGAAGAAGGTATGACAGCGACTTTCTACCGTGATCAGGCTCAGATTCGTGAAGATGCGCAGTATTTGACACTTGAGCATCCATTTATTGAAAGTGTGATGGAAATGATCCGCACACAATCATTTGGTAGCACCAATGTTGCGTTGTTGAAATCAAATGCATTAAAACAAGGTTCAGTTCTGTTGGAAGTTTGGTTCAAGGTTGATGTGGTTGCACCAAAAGCCCTGAACTTACCATCAAGCCTTCCAAAGCAGTTGATCCGTGTTTTATTGAGCGAAAATGGTCAAGATTTATCTGCCAAGATTGATCCAAGTATTTTACGTCCATACTTGCACCATTTAGATGGTAATAGCTGCCGTCAGGTGGTGAAAGCGCGCCGTGATGTGATTGAGACACGTTATGCTCAAGCTTTGGATATTGCTAAAACATCGTTACCTGAATTGATGCAGCAAGCGAAAGAGCACTACAGTAGTAAATGGCAATATGAAATTGACCGTTTAACTTATCTGAAGCAATTCAATCCAAGTATTCGCCAAGATGAAATTGAGCGTTTACAGAAATTCCAAAAAGAAGGTTTAGGACTACTTGATGGACTTTCTGTTACCCCAGAAGCGATTCAAGTACTGGTTGTGGTTAAACCATAATTAGCGCTGATAAAAAAGAGGACTGAATTGTCCTCTTTTTTGTCTTGAATAAACTAAACTTAGTTTTGGTCAATATTGGCTTCTAAGAACCATAAATACTGATCTAAGTCTTCTAAAGCTGCATGAATAATATCTTCAGAAATTGGGTCTTTAATATCTTCAATCGTATCACGTAGATGATTTGCGACTACACCATAACGATCTGCCAATTCTTTCAAATGGTCTTGTACAGCATGAATCGCGACAGGATACGGTTTAAGATGTGAACTTTCAGCAACTGTTTGGGTTGTACCCAATGCTGTTCCACCAATTTGCACAGCACGCTCAGCGACATTGTCTAGATGGGTAATGATTGAGGTGCGGAACATATCTAACATTTCATGGACTGCAATAAAATTACTACCACGCATATTCCAATGTGCTTGTTTAGTAAGTAGTGATAAATCAATCAGATTCGCAAGAATTTGATTTAGAATTTTGACCGTTGCTTCTTTAATCGAATCATCTAAATTATTACGTGTATATACTTTTAGAGCTGCTGAAGAATTCATAGTTACCTCATTCAATTATTGTATGTGAAATTTGATGAATTAAACGAATGATCTATTTCAAGTTTCAGCTTAACCCGCGCTCTGCAGAAGGAGTGTTTTAATTCTTAACCCTTTTGTAAATTATGGTGAGTTTAAATATTTTTTCTATTGTAATTACATGGTGTTAGAGTAAGGTTGAACTAAGCATGATTTAAATAATCAACCAAAAAGTAAATTAAGACTTTGCCTGAAACTTCTGTTTATGAGATGAGTATAAAAACAATGGAAAATGAAAAAGATAGACCTACAATCGTCATTAATGATCATCCTGAACAGGCCCATATAGAACGTTTAAAGGAAAAGCTTAGATATAAACAAGCCTTAAGAGAAAATTCTAGGAAAATTGATCATAAGCATGTACGACTAAATATTCAGGCAGATGCTTTGCCAACCAAAACGTATTTTATTATGAATGCCTTAGCAGCAGTGATTGCTGGTTATGGATTGTTGGCAGACTCAGCCGCAGTTGTAATAGGAGCAATGCTGGTTGCAATGATGTTGGGGCCCATTTCAGGAATTGCACTAGCATTTATTGATAATCGGTGGATTCTATTACAAACCGCTCTGAAAACCCTAGCACTGGGCGTGGTGATGATTTTTAGTATTGGTGTCGTATTGGGTTTGATTAACTTCAATATGCCTTTAACTAGTGAAATTTTATCTCGAACTCAGCCGACAGTAATTGATTTGATGATTGCCTTAGCAGGCGGTGCAGCAGGAGCGTTTGCTTCAATTTCACCAAGATTATCTGTAGCGGTGGTTGGTGTTGCTGTGGCGACTGCATTGGTTCCACCATTAGTGGCAAGTGGCATATTGTTAGCCCATGCGGAATTACGTCATTCAGCAAATGCATTTTTATTGGCTTTAACCAATATGGTTGCTATTCAGATTAGTTCTTCACTCGTGTTGTGGATTGCAGGTTTCAGACGTGGTTCAAATGAACAAGTACAAAGTAATGTTTTGGAATTTATCAAAAGAAATGCAATCAGCTTAATTTTCCTTTTGATACTCGCAATTTATTTATCTGCTAATTTCATACATATGTTGCAAAAACAAATGTATGAAACTAAATCTAAAACTGCGATTGAGCAATTACTAAATCAAAAAAATAATATTATCGACACTATTCAGTTCGAGCAGCAAAAGCAATACACCTTAATCCGAGTTGTCGTGCGAGGGGATACGGTACCTACGCTCAGTCAAATCAAGCAACTGAATCAGATGATGCCAGCAGATGATCGAAGTAATCCGACTGTCGTGCAGGTTCGATTTATTCCTGTACAAATTATTGAAGAGCAAATTCGCTTTAATACTGAGATTTCACCCGATGAGGCGAAGCGGCTTGTCGTGCAGTGATGAACAAGTATTATCGAATACTTGATTCATCTAAATGACGTGCACCTTCCAGGATCATACGAATCATAATCATGGTTTGTTCAGCAACTTCGGTGCGCTGTTCAGCAGGTATCTCAATAACTTTTGCACCCATATTAAATACGAGTTGTGTAATCGCTTTCGCGGCAATATCAGCATGACTAATTTTGCCATTATTCATTTGTTCTAAGCGGATTAAATCTTCTTGGAGTTCTTGTTGGAAGAAATTGAGTTGGCGATCAACAGCAGCTTTGTAGGAGGTTGAACCTGTATAGCCTTCACGCAACAATAAACTTAAGTTGCCTTCATCTGCATCCAATTGCTGGATAAAGACTTCAACAGAACTGCGAATAATACTTTGTTGTTTAGAGGCTTGCAGTCGAGCTTCACGAATGATACGGCGCAATACCAAACCAGAGCGGTCTATCAATGCAATCGCAAGTTCATCAATGTCTTTGAAATGACGATAAAAGCTATTTGGTGCAATCCTTGCTTCACGGGCTATCTCACGCAGACTAAGAGAGGCGATACTTTTTTGAGGACCGATCAAATTTAAGGTGGCTTGGAACAATTCCTCACGCGTAATCGTTGCTTTTCTACCAACCGAACGTACTTGAGATTTCATTTGGATGACATCTTGTTCATTTACTGTGTCATTGCCAAGCGGTAAAAAAGAAGAATGAACCATTGTTTTCAAAATATAAGTGAGCTAGTCAGGATTATAGCTGTTGTACAAAGACTTGTGAAATGTAAATTTTTATACGAGTGTATATACAAATATATATACATATGTATAATAATTAAAAAACGATCAGAGTTCCCGATCATGCAAGCACTCCAAAAGAGAACTTCATTATTTAATTCATTGGTTCAAAGCGTAATAGCACATCACGATGCTGATTTTTGGTTGCAAAAAGTTAACCCTTTATGGTCAATCAATCAGTCCCTAGCACGTGTCGTAAAAAAACAAGTTGTAGCAAAAGATACAGTTAGCCTTATTTTAGAATGTAATCGTCATGTAGCACGTGGACTCGCAGGGCAACACCATCCTGTAACGGTTGAAATTGCAGGTCGTCATTACGAACGGACATATAGTCTGATGCAGTTAGATGCTGATCATCTGTGCTTAACAGTCAAAAAAGTTGATCAAGGTTTGGTCAGTTCATGGTTGGTCGAAAAAAGCCAAGTTGGAGATATCCTTCGTTTGGGACAACCATATGGTGATATGCAACAGAGTATTCAGACACCAAAGTTACTTTTACTCGCTGCGGGCAGTGGTATTACACCGATGTTGAGTTTGATCGAAAGTTTGAGTCAGACCAAGCAATTGAACAAAACACCTGTACAACTTATGTACTGGGTCAAAACTCATCAGGACGCTGCATACACAGATTATTTAAAAGAGATCGCAGAAAACTTTCCAAATTTCAGTTATCAGATTTTCTATACCCAAGAACAAGATCAACGCCTAAACCAAAATCATGTCGAAACTTTAGGTGCGTTAAATGAAATTACCGTTTACGCATGTGGTCCCTCAGGATTTGCTTCAACAGCAGAATCTTTATTTGCTGAGGCTGCCGTCGTACAGACTGAGGCTTTTAGCTTAAGTCAATTTAGTGCTGAGCAAACAGATATTGGCTTCATTAATGTCACGTTGACTAAATCCAATAAAACAGTCGCCATTCCTAAAGGTCAGTCCATTTTATCGAGCTTAGAACAGCAAGGCATCAAGCCAAATCATGGTTGTCGTATGGGAATTTGCAACAAATGTGCCTGTACTAAAGCCCAAGGTGCGACAAAGAACTTGCTGAATGGTGCTGCAAATCAAGAACCGACTCAGTTATTAAAAATTTGTGTGAATTCAGCTCAATCAGATCTTGTGATTGATCTATAAGAGAGATAAAGATTATGAACATGCCTGTTAAAGTTCAATATTTTAAAAATCCAAAAAACCGAGATTTAACTGCTGCTGAGTTAGATGCTTTTGCCCGTGAATTAGATCAAATCAAACAAGAAGTACTAAATGATTTAGGCGAGAAAGACGCGAAGTATATTCGTCGAGTTTATGCGTCTATTCGATATAGTAGTTTCTTAGGTCGTGCATTACTTTTTGCAGGATGGTTTCCACCAGCTTGGTTATTAGGTACTGGCTTGTTAGGCTATGCCAAAATCATGGAAAATATGGAATTGGGTCATAATGTGATGCATGGGCAATATGACTGGATGAATGATCCAAAATTTAATGGTCAAACCTACGAGTGGGATACAGTTGGGACGTCGGATAACTGGCGTCAAACTCATAATTATAAGCATCATACTTATACCAATGTTAAGGGAATGGATGATGATGTGGGTTATGGGGTATTTCGTTTATTTCCAGAACAACGTTGGACTAAATTTACTTTAATTCAACCAATTTATATCGTGCCATTTAGCCTATTGTTCCAATGGGGTGTTGCGATTCAAAATCTTGAATTAGGTAAAGTTGTCTACAAGCGTAAGACCATGGACGAGTTTAAGCAGGAATGGAAACCTGTGCAAAAGAAAATCGCGAAGCAACTGTTTAAAGATTATGTGTTTTTTCCATTGATCGCGGGTCCATCGGCGATTCCTGTTTTCACGGGTAATCTTGTTGCCAATGGTCTTCGTAATATCTGGACATTTAGTATTATTTTCTGCGGACATTTTACTAAAGATGCTGAAGTTTTCCCTAAAGCAGTTCTACAAAATGAAAGCCGTGGTCATTGGTATATGCGACAAATTCGCGGTTCTTCGAATTTAACAGGATCTGAGGCTTTTCATATTCTGACGGGTCATTTGAGTCATCAAATTGAGCACCACTTATTTCCTGATATTCCAGCACGCCGTTACCGTGAAATCGCACCAAAAGTTGAAGCGGTTTGTAAAAAATATGGTTTGAATTACAACAACGCAAGCTTTGTAAAGCAATTTGGCGAAGTTGTGGGACGTATCTTCAAATATGCATTACCTTTTAAAAAGTAATCCCTGATTCAAAAAAAGCCCCGATATGTTTTTATATCGGGGCTTTTTTATTTCTTTTTAGAAATCCACATTGTAATTTTTGCGTGGAAAACTTTTTCATTTGCTTTGTCGAAAACATCGACATTGACAAGATATTCACCTGCTTTATCCCAATCATAATTTTGTTCAACAGGTGAGGCAATTGCGATCAAATCAGTTTCCGCTTTTTTCAAATATTCAACAGTCATTCCTTTAGGAATCCAACGATGTGTTGCAGGAACGGTAACTTCTGTCATTGTTCCTCCAGCAAGTTCAGCCATATTACACATCG
Source organism: Acinetobacter sp. SK-43 (assembly GCF_015351505.1). Classification (NCBI taxonomy): domain Bacteria; kingdom Pseudomonadati; phylum Pseudomonadota; class Gammaproteobacteria; order Moraxellales; family Moraxellaceae; genus Acinetobacter; species Acinetobacter sp. SK-43. Next base: position 32,333 of record NZ_JADKPY010000073.1, on the reverse strand, counting down.
CGATCGCGTGTACAGTCCCTATATGGTTGAGCACTGAACGTTTTTTCTTAATCGAAATTTTGCACGAATTCGGCTTTAGTTCTTCAAATAGTGGAGAAATACTACTGAAATATGGTGCTTTTAGGCAAAGCATGCGTGTAAATGTCCATTTGCCTGCGGGTAAAGCAGAAGCTTTGTTCCACAATTCTAGAGTTGAAGCCATGTTAAATTACCTTGATGAAAACAGAATTTAATTCTTTTACAGAATATAATTCTGTTTACAAGTTGTGGTCAAGTCATTCACAATAGTTCCGACAATCGGTGAACTCAAATTGAATATGCAAACGGCTCAACAATTATTAGAAAGGTTGTATCCTCAACGAAGATCTCTGTTAAAGCGTCAAATATTATTTGATGCGTTATCGTGTTTTTTAGAGTTTGGATTAGATGCCACTAGCATTGAGATGATTAGAGAACGTTCAGACAGCAGTGTAGGAGGGATCTATCATCATTTCAAAAATAAAGAGGGTGTGATTGCTGCTTTAGTGTTTGCAGCTTTAGATGATCAATCAAGATCAAGAGATCAATACTTAGAGCAGACGCAATCTTTAAAAGAACTGATCTATAGCTTGATTTATAGTTATGTTGATTGGGTTGCTGATCAGCCAGAGTTCGCTAAATTTTTATTACTTGCACATTACAGTGTGATGAAAGGTGAACACCGTTCGGTTCTAATTGAAAAGAATAAGCTCAGAAATAAAACGCTACGCAACTACATTTCACAGTATTCTGAAGCATCTTTATTGAAATCAGTTCCAGCAGAGTTAATGATGTCTTTAGTGATTGGTGCAACAGAAAACTATTGCCGTGCTTGGTTGTTTGAAAAGGTTGATACTAATCCGAAAATTTATCGAGAATTGTTGGCTAAAGCTGCATGGGATTCTTTACAAAATTTAGCTGAGATAGAGTGAAGAAAAGGCATATTACATGCCTTTTGTTGTATTTATGCCCATTCAAATTATTTGAATTGAATCGAACCATTAGCATTTACGATAATTTTTGACTCACCCGCCGCCATATCTTGAGCAGGAGCAGCTTCTGCCATTGCAAATTTTGCAACGCCACCACGCATCATGGGTTGAGGGAAGTAATTGCTCGTATTTAAATTTAAACTGACAAGATTATATTGTGCTTTGTTCCACGCTTGCGTGATTGACTGAGCACGCTGTTGAAAGTTTTTAGAAGCCTCGATCATTAACTCATTTTCAACTTTCTTTCGTTGCTCATCAGATACGGTAAAGTTAATAGATTGAGTTTGAAAATTTTGTTGCAGTTCACTGATTAACTGACTTGCCGCTTTGAAGTCCTTACTTTCTAACTGGATTTCTGCACGGGCACGCCATTCTTTTAATTTATTGTTGTCATTGTCATAAACAGGATAAGTGCTTTGAGCACCCGTTTCGACTTTGACTTGAGGATATTTCCGAGAAAGAGCTTGAGCTTGATTCATCAGTTGATTGATTTGATTGGAGAGTTCGGCAGGTTGCTTATGACTCTTTTCGATGTACAGAACTGCCTGCATTTGATCATTGGCAACTTGGCGTGATGCATCAGCTTGGATATTGACGATATTATAGTTTAATTGGTTGGAATCTTGGGCAAATGCGCTTGAACTGAGAGCTGCACCTAACATCATCGAAGCGAGTGCTAAAGTACGCATAAATTTTTCCTTAAAGTGACGATTAACAAATTATTTTTACAACTTTCATATTAAAAAGAACTGATGTTGAACTTCTGCAGATTTTGTGGTGTCTTTGTAATAAATTTGAGATGTTTTGCAATAAGAAAATAAAATAAAAGTATTTAAATAATAAATAGTTATGATGGTGATTTTGACCATTTATCTAAAAATTAATATGTAGATAAAAAAAGCATACTTTCTTTCGCTTGTCACATAGTATGATGATAATTCATCATAGTTAATTGAAAGAAACATTTTTTCAATAATATTAGATGAATGTCAGGCATAAAAAGAGTTTATTTTATTTCAAAATTAGGTATCATCTCGCACCTAGTTGAAAGATATAAAACATTTTGTCTGCACTAGATTCTAAAAAGCACCGAGTCAAACGACCGCAAGTCACCAGACTTATTTCTTTTACCCATATCAGAGATGGTAATTCGATATGAGCGTTACTTCCGTAAACCCTGCCGCTAATGCATCCAACGAATATTATTTGACTCGCCAAAGTCAGATGGAATCAAATGTTCGTAGTTATCCACGTAAATTACCGTTAGCGATAGCGAAAGCACAGGGCTGCTGGGTTACAGATGTTGAGGGTACTCAATACCTCGACTGTTTAGCTGGGGCAGGAACATTGGCTTTAGGTCATAATCATCCTGCGGTGATTCAAAGTATTCAAGATACATTGGCAAGTGGCTTGCCTTTGCATACTTTAGACTTAACGACTCCTTTAAAAGATGCTTTTACTGAAGCACTTTTGGCTTACTTGCCAGGCGGTAAAGAAGAATATTGCTTACAGTTCTGTGGACCATCTGGTGCAGATGCTACAGAAGCGGCGATTAAACTTGCTAAAACATATACTGGTCGTAGTTCTGTGATCAGTTTTTCAGGTGGATACCACGGTATGACTCATGGTTCACTGTCTATGACAGGTAACTTGAGTGCTAAAAATGCAGTGAATGGTCTTATGCCTGGCGTTCAGTTTATGCCATATCCACATGAATATCGTTGCCCACTTGGTTTAGGTGGTGAAGCGGGTGTTGATGCATTGACTTACTTCTTTGAAAATTTCATCGAAGATGTTGAAAGTGGTGTAACGAAACCTGCTGCTGTGATTCTTGAAGCAATTCAAGGTGAAGGCGGTGTCGTAACTGCACCTGTTAAGTGGTTACAAAAAATTCGTGAAGTGACTGAAAAGCACAACATCGTTTTAATTTTGGACGAAGTTCAAGCTGGTTTTGCACGTTCAGGTAAAATGTTTGCCTTTGAACATGCAGGTATCGAGCCTGATGTTGTGGTGATGTCAAAAGCTGTAGGTGGTGGTTTACCATTAGCCGTGCTTGGTATTAAGCGTAAGTTTGATGCTTGGCAGCCAGCAGGTCACACGGGTACTTTCCGTGGCAACCAGTTGGCAATGGGTACAGGTTTAATGGTTCTAAAAACTATTTCTGAACAAAACTTAGCTCAAAACGCGCAAGAGCGTGGTGATTTCTTACAAGCTGAATTCAAAAAGTTAGCTCAAGAATTCCCATGTATCGGTAATGTCCGTGGTCGTGGTTTGATGATCGGCGTTGAAATCGTTGATGAGCGTAAACCAGCTGACCATATGGGTTCACTTCCTGCTGATGCACAATTAGCTGCGGCAATTCAAACCGCTTGTTTCAACAATAAACTTTTACTAGAGAAAGGTGGTCGTAACGGTACTGTAATTCGTTTACTTTGCCCACTTATCATCAATCAAGACGAATGTGTTGAAGTAGTTGCACGCTTCAAAAAAGCGATTGCAGAAGCTTTAAAAGCAGTACGAGGCTAATTCATGGTTGATTTTGCAGAACATCGTAAAGCGTTACTCTGCAATGATGCACAATCCATTGCTGACTATCAGTCAGCAATGGGTGAAGCGGTTAAAGCCGTTTCAGCATGGTTGCAAAATGATAAAATGTACACAGGTGGAAGCATTAAAGATTTGCGAGCAGCAATTTCTTTTAATCCATCAAAAGAAGGTTTAGGTGTACAACAATCATTACAACGTATGGTTGAGCTTTTCCTCAACAAAAGTTTAAAAGTACATCATCCACACTCACTTGCACATTTGCATTGCCCAACGATGGTGATGAGCCAAATTGCGGAAGTGTTAATCAATGCAACGAACCAATCTATGGATTCATGGGATCAAAGCCCAGCGGGTTCATTGATGGAAGTTCAGCTTATTGATTGGTTACGCCAAAAAGTGGGCTATGGGGCAGGTCAAGCAGGTGTATTCACTTCGGGTGGAACACAGTCTAACTTGATGGGTGTATTGCTTGCACGTGACTGGTGTATCTCAAAAAACTGGAAAGATGAAAATGGTAATCCATGGTCTGTTCAGCGTGATGGTATTCCTGCAGAAGCAATGAAAAACGTCAAAGTCATTTGTTCTGAAAATGCACACTTCTCTGTGCAAAAGAACATGGCAATGATGGGGATGGGCTTCCAGTCAGTCGTGACGGTTCCTGTCAATGAAAATGCGCAAATGGATGTCGATGCACTCGAAAAAACTATGGCACATCTTCAGTCTGAAGGCAAAATCGTTGCTTGTGTTGTTGCTACAGCGGGGACGACAGATGCTGGTGCAATCGATCCACTCAAGAAAATCCGTGAAATTACCAATAAATTTGGTTCTTGGATGCATATTGATGCTGCTTGGGGTGGTGCGCTGATTCTTTCTAATGATCATCGTGCAATGCTTGATGGAATTGAATTGTCAGACTCAATCACACTTGATTTCCATAAGCATTATTTCCAAAGCATTAGTTGTGGCGCTTTCTTGTTGAAAGACGAGGCTAATTATCGCTTTATGCATTATGAAGCTGAGTATTTAAACTCTGCTTATGATGAAGAGCATGGTGTACCTAACCTTGTGTCTAAATCATTGCAAACGACTCGTCGTTTTGATGCATTGAAATTGTGGATGACGGTTGAAGCATTAGGTGAAGAGCTTTATGGTTCAATGATCGACCATGGTGTGAAATTAACACGTGAAGTTGCAGACTACATCAAAGCAACAGCAGGTCTAGAATTGTTGGTTGAACCACAATTTGCTTCTGTTCTGTTCCGTGTTGTTCCAGAAGGTTATCCAACTGAGTTTATCGATAGTTTGAACCAAAACGTTGCAGATGAATTATTTGCACGTGGTGAGGCGAATATTGGTGTGACTAAAGTTGGTCAGGTTCAATCATTGAAAATGACAACTTTAAGTCCCGTTGCAACGCTTGAAAACGTTCAAAATCTTCTTGCGCTTGTGCTTGCAGAAGCTGATCGTATTAAAGATGCAATCGTTGCTGGTACTTATGTTCCTGCGATCGATTAATTGCAATTTAATTTGATATGCCAATAAAAAAGAGGTCTTTGAAAGGCCTCTTTTTTATTTATAAATTTATATAAAGTAATATTAAGCTGCAAAAATTGGACTGAATCCCATTTTTCGCAATAGTTTTCGATACATGCTTGAACTGCGATCGGCTGGAAAATGAGCTTCCATAGAGAGATCTAATGGAAGATATTCAGGTTTTTGCGTCTCGACAATTAGTCTGTCTTCTTCAAATATCGCTAAGTTAAATTTATAAGCATCTTCAACAGGGAGATCTTTATCATAATTCCGACAGATTGGAGCAAATAAGCGCGTTTGACGAGCAGATACAGGACTCGCTGCATTCATAATTACTTGCTTACTATTGTGAGGAAAATGGATTGTTAGAGTTGCAGTGAAAGGAAGACTGATTTCGAAATGTCTTAGCCATTGAAAACCTTCTTTGCCACGTTGGTCAATCCCAATTGGATAACGACCAACACTGCTGAGATAGTCTGCATCAAAACCATAATTGGTCTCGGTTGTTATGTAATCAGGAACTTCAACATTGTCAGGATCACCAAAAGTATCAGGATGTACCCAAGCAAAATGAGCCACATCAATGAAGCCTTCTAACTGACGACCAGCAAAACAATTTAAATCTACAAATGGACAAACCAGTTGTTGGAAATTTGAATCATCCCAATAGGGCATATGTAGAATATTGGGTTTTTCATTTAACGGAGCGGTTAAGCAACACCAGATCAAACCATATTTTTCAGCAGCGGCATATGTTTTTAAATTGAAGCGATCCGATATTTTATGCTGTGGGTGCGCAGGAATTCGATTGCATTTTCCATCTTCGCCAAAATGTAAACCATGATAGCGACAAGCTACTCCAAGACCATCGTTGCGCCCTAGACTTAGAGGAACACCATGGTGAGGACAAGCATCCTTTGCAACAATAACTTGATCGGCTATTTTATAAATTACTAATGGCATATCCAATAGCATTGTAGCAGTTGGCTGTTCTGTAATATCACGTGCTAAGGCAATCGGATACCAATGTTGGGAAAGCAAGTGCCAGTCATGCTCAGGAAAGGTCATATGCATCGGTAAATCTGGGTTAAATGTCGCAATGGTTTTGGTATTCATGATCTCAGCTTTCTATTCATTTTAAATGAATATAGATCAATACACCGTTCTAAGAAATTTCAATAAACTGAATAGATTGTTGATTTTTTTAGAACACAGTCTTTATTTAAATGTACTATTTTTTGATCATTTGATGAGTTTAAAGAAATCTAAAAACCTACTTTTAAATTAAAAAACGGTGGAATTATTTGGTTTTTTAGACCGTATTTGAATTAATGAAATTGTCATACTATTTTGCTGTGGGAAAAAATGCTTTAAATCTTAGTCGCAATATTTTTTCAATTAATGGATGCGTATTTCCTTTAAAAATCGAGCAGAGGATGTAATAATTCAATGAAATATTGCAGTTCTGCTGAAAATATCAATTTTTTAACGATAAAATTATTTGCATATATAATTGATATTTAAAAATATTTAATTAATTTTCACACATCACATCAATTATCATCAAAGCGTCACAAAGTTGTAACCTATTTGTCATATTATCTGATCAAAATGCAGTTAACCAAAGTACAACACTTGAAGTTAAAAGAGTTGTAAATCAAATTGTATAAATGAGAGAAGACAGAATGCGCTTAAATCCACGTTATATCGCACTTGCATTAGCTGTATCTGGGGCAACTGTAGCAGGAACTGCTAACGCAGCTCGTGATACGATTCAAATTGCTGGTTCATCAACTGTATTACCTTATGCAAGTATTGTTGCAGAAGAATTTGGTAATACTTTCCCACAATTCAAAGCACCAGTTGTTGGTTCAGGCGGTTCTTCAGGTGGTTTGAAACAATTCTGTCAAGGTGTTGGCGACAACACAATTGATATCGCGAATTCTTCACGTGCTATCAAAGATACCGAAATCGCAGCATGTAAAAAAGCTGGCGTAAACCAAATCCAAGAAATCAAAATTGGTTATGACGGTATCGTATTTGCATCAAATGTAAAAAAAGCTGCGTATAAATTAAAACCTTATCACGTATTCACAGCATTATCTGCTCAATTACCTTCAAATGGTAAATTAGTTCCAAACCCATATACAACTTGGAACCAAATTGATAAATCTTTACCAAATGAGCCGATTACTTTAGTTATTCCTGCATCTAACCACGGTACTCGTGAAGTATTCCAAGAGAAAATGGTTGAAGCAGGTTGTGAAGCTTATGATTACTTCAAAAACTTAGACAAAGAAGCTCAGAAAAAAGCGTGCTCTACATTCCGTAAAGATGGTCGCGTAATCGAAATCGCTGGTGACTATACAGAAACTCTTGCTCGCTTAAAGACTTCACCAAGCGCTGTAGGTGTATTTGGTCTTGGCTTCTATGACTTGAACCGTGACAAGTTACGTGTTGCAACTGTAAACAACGTTGTTCCTTCTGAGAAGACAATTTTAAGTGGTCAGTACCCAGTTTCTCGCCCATTGTTCTTCTATGTGAAAGGCGAACACTTGAAGTCAATCAAAGGTTTACCACAATACGTAGAATACTTCTTAAACAAGAAAGTATCTGGTAAAGGCTCTAAGTTAGAAAAAGCTGGTTTGATCGCTTTGAGTGACAAAGAACGTGCAAAAATCCTTGCTGATTTTAAAGCTGGTAAAACAGTTAAATAAGTTTACTTAATAACGGAGGCTGGTGAGACTTAGGTTCATCGGCCTTTTTGTCTAGCTAAGTTTTTTCAAATGATGAAAATTGAGAAAACAGTGGAGATTACATGAATCTGCTACTTATCGGTGTGTTATTAGCCCTTGTGGCAATCGCATATCAAATCGGGCTGAGCAAAAGCCGTAACCTAGCAGGTAAGGGGAATAACTCAGTAGCACTACATTCTCGTCCTGTGTATTACGGGGCTTTGGTTGCCTTGTGGTGTGGTATTCCTGCTTTTTTAATTTTGATAATTTGGAACTTGGTTGAACCGAGTGTTTTACAACATATTATTTTTAATAATATCCCAGCATCCGTCATTGCAACTTTAGATGCAGCAGGGCGTGATGTATTAATTGATCGTGTTCAAGCGATTGCTTCAGGTTTTGGTGTCACGGATCAAGCTGCGGCTTATGAAGTTGCTGCTGCACAACAATTAGCAAAATTTCAAACGATAGGGACTTTTGCTAAGTTAGCAGTAGTTATCAGTGTGGCGTTAGCAGGTTTAGTTTGGGCAAAGCGTAAAGTTAGTGAGCAATATCGTGCACGAAATCAGGTTGAAAAAACAATTAACGTTGCCTTGATTCTATGTTCTGGTGTTGCGATTTTAACAACTATTGGTATCGTTCTTTCGATGCTTACAGAAGCATTACATTTCTTTAAATTTGTCAGTCCTACTGATTTCTTCTTCGGTACAGAATGGAACCCAGGTTTCAGCACAACAGGAAATGCTGAAGGCAGTTATGGAATTTTGCCATTACTTTGGGGGACATTAATGGTCAGTGGTATCGCATTACTTGTTGCGGTTCCGATTGGCTTAATGATTGCAATTTACTTGGCAGAATATGCATCTCCAAAGCTACGTGCTTGGGCAAAACCAATTATTGAAGTATTAGCTGGTATTCCTACTATTGTTTACGGTGTATTTGCACTTATGGTCATCGGACCATTCTTCAAAATGGTAGGTGAAAGTGTTGGTATTAATATCAATGCGACAAGTGCTTTGACTGCTGGCTTTGTTATGGGAATTATGATTATCCCATTCGTATCATCATTATCAGATGACATCATTACTCAAGTTCCACGTTCACTCCGTGATGGTTCTTTAGGTTTGGGTGCAACAAAATCTGAAACGATTAGACAAGTTGTTTTACCTGCCGCACTTCCTGGTATTACAGGCGCATTTTTACTTGCTGTTTCTCGTGCTGTTGGTGAGACCATGATTGTGGTACTCGCAGCAGGGAATAGCCCATTACTGCATGCAAACCCATTAGAAGCTGTTTCAACAGTGACGGTAACGATTGTAAAACAGTTAACTGGCGATACAGATTTCGCAAGCCCACAAGCATTGGTTGCATTTGCCCTAGGTTTAACGTTGTTTGTGATTACTTTGGGTCTAAACATTATTGCACTGTATATCGTGCGCAAATATCGTGAGCAATACGAATGAGTTCATCAAAGACATCTCCTTTGGATCCAAATGCGTTTGATCCTCAAGTGGCTGCTGAACAACGTGAACAGCGCAAAAAAGTTATCCAAAGCTCGTTGGCAAAACGTCATCGCAAAGAAAAAATGTTCCGTCTGGGAGGTTTTTCTGCAGTTGTGATTGGTTTGGCATTTGTTGCTTTACTATTCGGAAGTATTTTAGCGAGAGGCTTACCAGCTTTCTGGCAGAGTAGTATGACAGTTCCTGTTTATTTTGACCCTACGATCATTAATGCAGGACCGAAACCAAAACCAACTGCGGGTGAGTCGCCAGCTCATTTTGAAGAGCGCTTTGTTGCTTGGCAAACTGAAATGGGTATGGTGGATTGGGATGCATTGATCGTAAATGGTATTGTTGCTAAAGACCCAGCACTTGAGTCGCAACGTGATTATTTGACTGGTATGTATACTAGCTCTGAAGCATACCGTTTACGTGATATGGTTCTTGCAAATCCAGCATTGATTGGCACTAAGCAAGAACTTAAATTCTTGGCAGATGCCAATGTCGATGTATGGTTATCTGGAAATATTGATCGTTCATTGCCTGATGATCAGCAACAACTTGATCCAGAAGTACGTCAACTCGCTGATCAATTAGAAGCAAAAGGGATCATTGAAAGTACGTTTAATACCAACTTATTTGTTAGCCCTGACTCTCGTAGTTCTCCTGCAATCAGTGGTTTGGCTGGTGCATTCATGGGTTCATTGTTCATGATGCTCATCGTGATCGTGATCTCTATTCCAATTGGGGTTGCAAGTGCCATTTACTTGGAAGAATTTGCGCCGAAGAATATGATGACAGACATCATCGAAGTGAATATTAATAACTTGGCTGCTGTTCCTTCGATTGTGTTTGGTTTGTTAGGTGCCGCTATCTTTATCGGATGGATGCAACTGCCACTTTCAGCTCCGTTAGTGGGTGGTTTGGTTTTAAGTCTAATGACATTACCAACTGTAATCATTACTACACGTGCATCATTGAAGGCAGTACCACCATCTATCCGTCAAGCTGCATTAGGTTTAGGCGCATCGAAAGTACAAACGGTCTTCCATCATGTATTGCCACTCGCGCTTCCTGGCATTATGACGGGTTCGATTATTGGTGTAGCACATGCTTTAGGTGAAACAGCGCCATTACTTTTAATTGGTATGAGTGCCTTTGTAGCGAGTGTTCCGACAACGCCTCTTGATCAAGCAACAGCATTGCCTGTACAAGTATATTTGTGGCAAGGTAATGAACTACGTAACTTCTTTGAAGGACGTACAGCAGCAGCGATTATTGTGCTTCTAGCATTGATGATTGGTTTAAACAGCCTTGCTATTTGGCTACGTAAGAAATTTGAAGTGCGTTGGTAATTGAGGAGAGTACAATGAATACGATTGAAATTATGAACGCATTAGAAAAGGATAAGTCAGTGAATCCACAGCAAACAGAATCGAATTCATCTGAAGCACAAGTTCAGCAATCTAATACTGCTTTTGTTTCTCAGTTTGAAACGGCTTCATCAAACAAAAAGCCTAAAACCAATGAAGTAAAAATCACGACCAAAGATGTTCATGTTTACTATGGTGAAACTGAAGCGATTAAAGGTATTGATCTTGATATCTATCAAAATGAAGTGATTGCTTTTATTGGTCCATCAGGATGTGGTAAATCGACTTTCTTGCGTACTTTGAATCGCATGAATGATACGATTGATACTTGTCGCGTAACAGGTAAAGTTACTCTAGATAATCAAGATATTTATGATCCAAATCTTGATGTGGTTCTACTACGTGCGCAAGTTGGTATGGTATTCCAAAAACCGAATCCATTTCCTAAATCAATTTTCGATAACGTAGCTTATGGTCCTAAGCTACATGGCTTAGCTCGTGATAAATACGATTTGGAAGAAATCGTTGAAAACAGTTTACGTAAAGCTGGTCTGTGGGAAGAAGTTAAAGATCGTTTGAGTCAGCCAGGAACAGGTTTGTCAGGTGGTCAGCAACAACGTTTATGTATTGCACGTACAATCGCAGTAAGCCCTGAAGTGATCTTAATGGATGAGCCGTGTTCAGCACTTGATCCAATTGCAACAGCGAAGATTGAAGAATTAATTTCTGAACTTTCTGAACAATATACGATTGCCATTGTAACGCACTCAATGCAACAAGCAGCTCGTGTATCTGATCGTACTGCTTACTTCCATTTAGGTGATTTGATCGAAGTGAACTCAACTGAGAAAGTATTTACTCAGCCAGATCATCAATTAACTGAAGCATATATTACAGGTCGTTTCGGTTGATATTTTTACAGTAAAAAGAAGAGCCTTCGGGCTCTTCTTTTTGTATAGGCAGATGAAAAAGAATCTATTTTTCAAAATCACTATTGAATTTTAACTCAACTGACCACATCTTAGACGGATAAAAGCCGAACTTAAGAGCACTTATTTTATGTTATTCCATTTACCTAAATTTCCTGCTGAGATTCGTATAAGTCATTTAAATGCGCGCGTGAATGAGCAAAGAAAAAGAATTGCGCAAACAACAGCATCTCGTTTGGAACTTTTACAACTGGTGCAACAGCTTGCAAAAGAAGCGAAAATTCGTAAAAAAAATGATCAGAAAATTTATGTGCTCGATTTCAAAGGTGATGTGCAAGCCTCTGCTGTAGATACGATTCGTGAGGAAATTACCCTTATTTTAGCAACCGCTAAAGCAGGGCACGATCGCGTTGTAGTTCGTTTAGAAAGTCCTGGTGGAATGGTACACGGTTATGGTTTGGCTGCTGCTCAGTTAGTTCGTTTACGTGATGCGGGCTTTAATGTGACGATCTGTGTAGACAAAGTAGCTGCAAGCGGTGGCTATATGATGGCTTGTATTGCCAATGAAATCATTACAGCACCATTTGCTGTGGTCGGTTCAATTGGTGTGGTTGCACAGGTTCCAAACTTCAACCGTCTTTTAAAACAACATAACGTTGATTTTGAATTGTATACTGCTGGTGAGTACAAGCGTACTGTGACAATGTTCGGAGAAAACACACCTGAAGGCAAGGCAAAGTTCGAAGAAGAGTTGCAGCAAACGCATTCTTTGTTCAAGCACTTTGTTGAAAAATATCGTCCTCAATTAGATATTTCAAAAGTGGCAACAGGTGAGCATTGGTATGGTGAAGATGCTCTCGCATTAAATTTGGTGGATAAGTTACAGACTTCGGATGAGTATTTACTTAGCTTGTTACCAAAACATGATGTATACGTGATCAATACTCGCAAACGTCCGACATTTGGTGAGAAACTTGGATTACAAGCAGCACAAATGGCAGAAAGTTTAATTCCAGCAGTACTTGGGAAAATGACTGATACTTTAGTAAAAGCAAACAATACGCTCGTTCAAATGCGCGATCCTAAATTCTAAGTTAACAAAGAAATCTTTAAACCAGCTTCGGCTGGTTTTTTGTTTTATGACATCTGATTTTAATTGATGGTCAATTAAATAAAATGACAAAACTCAGCTTTGAATAGATTGTTCTAAATGATTGCATTTGATATTTTAACGAACAGATTAAGTACTTAATTATTCATTAATCTAAAGTTTTTAAAATAAAATTGATCAGTGGGTATAATAATGACAAGAGTTATCGTTTCTTCAAAGACGAGCCTAAACATTTTACAAGATGGAAAAATCAAGGATGTCATATTAAGTCAGCCATCTATTATTCAATTAGGTATAGACCAAGAGAGTATAAAATCCATCATCAAGCAAGGCGATGATTTAGTCATTACTTTAAAAAATGGCGAGAAAATAATCATTCGTGACTTTTACAATGAAATGAATGCCAGTGAGCATACATTGGCGCTGAGCAATGATGATGGTAGCTACTCGATTGCCGAGTTCGAAGATTCGGGCAAATTTGTTCGTTACACATCATCAAGTCAAGCTATACCTCAAGTTTCGACAGAGTTACCTACACAAGTCTCTTCAGTATCAGAACCCGCAGATGATCTTGGGATCACTAAATCGCAATTGATTAAAGGTGGACTGATTGCTCTGGCTGCTGAAGGTCTTTATTTGTTGGCAGTGAATGATGATGACGACAATAATAATGATAAAAACGATTCGACGGATATGGTTGCTCCGATAACACCAACGGCTTTACTCAGTTCGGATACACAAACGATTACAGGTAAAACTGAAGCCAAAGCAAAAATTGAGATTAAAGACTCAACAGGAAAAGTCATTGCCACTGTTCAAGCTGATCAGGATGGGAACTATACTGTAAAACTAAACGAACCTTTAGTGAATGGAAGCAAAGTGGCTGTCTCTGCAATTGATAGTGCTGGTAATGTTTCGAAATCAACAGTTGTGACTGGAACTAAAGATACAATTGCACCTGATTCACCTTTGGCACAGCTTAATCAAGATGGCACTATTGTGACAGGCAAAGCTGAAGCAAACGCAAAAATTTCAGTTTTTGATGCAGATGGCAAACTGTTGGGCTCTGTAACTGCAAATAAGGAAGGGTTATATTCTATTAAGCTTAGTTCAGCTTTAATTAGTGACAAAGGCGGTACTGTTGTCGCGGAGGATGCTGCAGGGAATAAGTCTGCGCCATCGAAAGTGATTGCTGGTAAAGATACTTTAGCTCCAGATCAACCTTTGATTGAAGTAAATGCCGAAGGAACACGTATAGAAGGGCGTGCAGAAGCAAATACTAAAGTACAAGTTAAAGATAGTGATGGAAAAATAATTGGTACTGGGACAACAGATGCTCAAGGTAAATTTGTAGTACAAATTTCACCTGCTTTGACGACAGGTAAAAAAGGGACAATTGTTTTAGAAGACAGTGCAGGAAACACATCTAAGCCTTTAGAAATAATAGCAGGCAAAGATACCATTGCTCCATCAAAAGCCACAGCGGAATTAAATCCAGAAGGAACCTTATTAATAGGGACTGCTGAAGCAAATGCAAAAATAGAAGTTAAAAGTGCAGATGGTCAAACAACTATTGGCTCTGGAACAGTTGGTGCGGATGGTAAGTTTAGCCTGAGTTTGTCACCTGCTTTAACAGATAAAAATATTGCCAAAATTTATATTATCGATTCTTCAGGAAATCGTTCTGAACCTACAGATATATTTGGTGCTAAAGATACTATTGCACCGACTAAGCCTCTGCTACAAACGGTAATGGATGATATTGGCGCAGTTAAAGGTGCTGTTAGTTCAGGTGGAAGTACCGATGATACCAAGCCAACATTATCAGGAATTGGTGAAGCAAAAGCAGTACTCACAATATTTGATAATGGCTATCCGATTGGGACTGTTACAGTTGGAGATAATGGTAAATGGAGTTACACCGTAACGAATGATTTAGTTTTAGGCTTACACAAAATTACTTTAACTCAAACAGATGTAGCTAGTAATACTAGTGAACTCAGTGATGCCTTTAATTTCACAATTGTAGCTCCAGCTCAATCTAGTGCGCTGATGTTGAGTGATTCCTTAATCATTGAAGAGGTTCAAACTTCTCTTGTGGATTCTGTTAATTTAGATAGTCTTTTAACAGTTCCAAACATGTCAGATAGCTTTGTAGATGAGGAACAATTATCAATTCCGTTAGAGCATTTATTAATTGCAGAAGAGTTGGAAACAGATGTGATAGATCAATTATTAAATGAGTTTGATCAGAATCTTGTGAGTCAAAACTCGCTAGTAGGCACTGTGGAGACGATTTCTGTGCAAACTGACTTAGCTGAGACATCTTTCAAAGAATTATTCAATGATTTAGATGTCTCTTCAAATTGGATGTTCTAAACATGGGGAAAACTCTTATTTGTTCTGAATAAGAGTTTTTTCTTTATATAGATGTAGTAAACCAATCAAAATCGAACCAAGAGTTGCTAGAAACATATCTTTGTGTGCATCCCAAATGTCTCCTTGTTGACCATTGTAATTTTCGGCATCTTCTGGCGATAAACCGATTGCGATCCACCATTCAATCAACTCATAGACTAAACTCGATGCCATGACAAATTGGACAACTAATAAAAATATTGCAACGGGTTTAGATCTGGGAAAGAAGAACTCAAAACAACGGTAGAAGAATGGGGAGAGTAGTAGCCCATAAGCGAAATGTACAAAACGATCATACATGTTTCTCGACCATCCCATTGTTTGATTCAAATCAATATGGAATAGCATTTGAAACCACTCATTGTAAGGTACGTATGAATATAAATAGTGTGCACCAACAATATGAATGAATAAAAAAGCAAGGTATAAGCAAAAACTATAGAAATCGATACCAATTTTCTTAATTACAATAATTAATGCAATCAACATCAGTAACGTGCCAGCTTGATGCAACAGATACGATTCAAACTCAAGTGGGTGAATACTAGCGATGATGACTGCGAGGCATATAAAACCGAAGGCAATATAATGTTTTAAAGTTATTTGTTGTTCTATCATGCGAAGCGATCCAATTTGCTATCAAGCCCCGCTAGTATCCTCATGATTATTGGTTACTATAACAGGCTCAGTTCTAGGTGCAACACCACCAAGTGCTTGACATGCTTGTTTATAAAGTTGATATTTTTGTTGTACTACTTCATCGAGTGGTATGTCAAAGAGATCTTCGCCATTTTTGTATTGCTCAACATATGTTGATGCTTTTGACTTGTTTGCAGCCAAAGTTTGCTGATGAAAATTGGTAATTGATGAGGTTGCAATTTGGTTGGTTTCAATATTATTACATTCAAAACTCTGCAAAACTTTTTCTGCACGTTTCACTTCATTGGATTGACCAAAGATACAACCTGTTAAATTCAAGATTATCGTTAACAAGATAAAACGTTTCATAATTTTTTGGAGTTGAATTAGATGATGAGATTGGGGTTATTGTATATAGAATTCAATCTATAAATTAATAGTTTATGTCAGACACAAATGAAATTAAATAATCTTTTTAGACATCATTAGTAATTTCTACATTCCGAAATTCACTTAGACATATACTTGATTCTATAAAATTGGGTTTGAGGACTTGTTTAATTGTTATTTGCCAAATCCGTTGATTACTATCACATACTTTTAAACTCTATGTTGCTTATGCTCAAGAAACTTTTATTGAATGCTATGTTAGCTAGACGTCTATGTTTACTTACTTGTCTTTTGATGCCTTTACAATTTTTAGCAGCACAGCAATACGACTTTTTTGCTGGATTTGAGGATCAACATACTGAAGAGATGTTTGAATCTGCTTATCCAGAAATTAAAACGGACTATTCAATTTTACACAATCAATTTTATCATGATGAACGTCTAAGAATTTATAACTATACGGCTTATCAAACAGACCAGCTAAACCAAAAAGTGTTGACGGGAGACACGATGAGTTTTGGTCTCAATGATTTATCCATTTCACTGGGTTATGGCATCGTTTATCAGATTAACCAAGACAATCGAATAGGATATGAATATTTGTCGAGTTTTCCGTTTGATCGAGGACAAATGGTTCCATTGTTTTGGTTAAGAGTCCTTTAAGGCATTTTCTGATATAAACCTGCTTTTACTATTCCTGCTTTGGTTTCTTTAATCTTTTTCCAAGAAGCAGGCAGTTTTAGTTCAGATAACTCACGATCAGCTTCTACATAAATAAAACCATTCGCTACGATCTTTGTATCCACAGACTCAGCTAACTCTTGCCATAAATTCAAGCCATAGGGCGGATCAAGAAAAACAAGATCAAATTGTTGGTTAATTTTCTGTAAAGCTTTCTGTGCTGTGGTCACGTAGAGCTGACATTTATTGGTTTTTAATAGCTGAATATTTTGTTTTAGAAATCCAGATTGAGTGACATCGGGTTCAATCATGATAACTTCAGCTGCACCACGAGAAAGCGCTTCAAAAGCTAAAGCTCCTGAACCACTACATAAATCTAATACCTTACTATTTTGGATATCCCACATTAACCAATTGAATAATGTTTCACGTACACGATCAGGTGTTGGTCTTAATCCTTCAATAGATGCGAACGGTAATGTTCGACGTTTCCATTCTCCTCCGATAATGCGTAACTGATTTTTCATTATTCAGATACTCCATCGGCATGTGCTGTTGAGCTTACAGCAGGAGTTGAAGCAGGAGCATTTGTTGAACTAAATGTACCACTACCACTTGGAAGTTCTGCAGGTTTGATGCCAGCTGTCATTAACCCACCACTGACTTGATGGTTTAAAGGACGAATTGGATTTTTCTTACGATTAACCAACCAATAATCAAATACTGGTCGCGCAAGTTGAGCGGCGGAACCACCATGCTTACCATTTTCCCAAACTACGGCGATCGCAATTTCTGGATTTTCGGCAGGTGCAAATCCAACAAATAAACCATGATCCCACTGTCTAGAGGACAATGCTGCTTCGTTATATCTTTTGCCCTGAGCAATACTTTTTACTTGTGCTGTACCTGTTTTACCTGCAATAGAATAACGCAGACCACCTTTGATTCCACGACCTGTACCAGATTGAATGACATCAATCATTGCAGCGTGCATATTGACCCAATCTTCATCTGTCCCATTAAACTGAATTTTTCCATCAGGAGCATTGTGAACAGGAAGCTTCTTAGCACCTTTATGATCTCTCAAAACATGTGGTGTGACATGTGAGCCTTTGTTGGCTGTAATCGCCGTTGCCATTGCGAGTTGTAATGGTGTCGCTGTAAATGCACCTTGACCGATACTCACTGAAATGGTTTCACCTTTTAACCATTTTGTATTTCGAGTTCGCATTTTCCATTCTGGACTTGGATATAAGCCTGAGCTTTCACTCGGTAAGTCAACACCAGTTTTCTCACCGAAACCGAATTGGCGCATCCAAGTATTCATTTTGTCGATTCCCATACGATACGACAAAATATAAAAGTAGGTATCACAAGAAACCACTTGGGCTTTATGTAAATTTACTGCACCATGCCCACTTTTTTTATGGTCACGGAAGCGATGGCTATCACCTGGTAAAGAGAAGTAACCTGGGTCTGAGATTGCGGTACTCCAATCGACTAATCCGTAATGAATACCACCTAGACCAAACATTGGCTTGATCGTTGATCCTGGAGGATAAGCACCTTGAACAGCACGATTGTAAAGAGGTTGATCAGGATTATCCCGTAAATCACTATAGTCTTTAGTACTAATCCCTGTAACGAATAAGTTTGGATTAAAACTTGGACTTGAAACTAAAGCTAGAATTTCCCCTGTACGAGGGTCCATTGCAACGATTGCACCACGGCGATCAACTAACTGTTGCGCTGCAATGGTCTGTAAACCATAATCAATAGACAAATAAAGGTCATTTCCACGTACAGGATCTTGTCGACCAAGATGTCTAAGAACGTTCCCGTGTGCATCAGCTTCTACAGATTCATAACCTGGAGTGCCATGTAATAATTCTTCGTAGCTTTTCTCCGCGCCAATTTTCCCGATCAGGTTGGTTCCAGCATATAAATCTTTATCAATCGATTTGAGTTCTTTGTCATTGATTCGTCCAACGTATCCAATCACATGAGCAAACAACTCGCCATGTGGATAGTAGCGAGTCATTTGAGTCTCAATTTTTACACCTGGAAATGCGTATTTAACCTCACTAAATTTGGCAATATCTGCTTCTGTGAGATTTAACTTAATCGCGATTCGTTCTGTTTTTCGAGCAGTTTTGACCCGGCTTTTAAAACGCTCAATATCTTCTTCAGTGAGACTCAAAATTGGAATAAGACGTGCTAGGGTTCCGTCTATGTCGCTAACATCAGTTTTACTTAATGTGGCACTGAATACTGGATAATTGTCTGCGAGCAATACACCATTACGATCGTAGATATAACCACGTGCTGGAGGGAGGGGCTGCAAGCGAATACGGTTTTTGTCAGAAGCCGTTGTAAAGTCATCGTAATGAATAATCTGTAAATATGCATAACGACAAATCAATAAAAGTAGGAAAACAACGACGACTGAAATCGCAAAAAAAATTCGACCCTTATAAATGCGCTTCTCTTGTTGCATATTTTTTAAAGGAAAGTGCTGTTTCATAGGGTATCGACTTAAATTGCAGGATGGCAGAGAGCGAAAGTGGACTATTTTAACGTAAGTTGAACGATCTTACTGTAGATTTTTCAACTGATCATATAAATGATGGTGCGACAGTTTTTGACTTTGCAGACATGAAAATTGTAGGGTCTTGTATATTAGAAGCAAAATAATTCTGTTAAAGTCTGAAACTGTTTGAAATAGGAATGTCTAAGACACACTCTTAGGGAAAATGGAGAAAATAATGAAAAAACTTTATCTTTTATTAGCGGTTATGTCGTTGAACACTGTTGCTTACGCAGACGAAAATCCTTATTTGCCTGAGCCAAAATTAAAAGACGCTAAAGTTTCAACATGGAATGTTGGTGCAGGTTTCACTAAAAAGTTATTACATGGCAATGTTGAATGGGTTAATCCATATGGGATTGCTTATGCCAAAGCAGGTGTGTTTTTGAATGATGACAATCCTGCAGGTGCTCAGGTTGGGTTTCGTTATCCATATCATTTAACTGGTACAGACAAAAACGGATATTACATTGGTGCTTATGCGGGGCACATTGAAAGTAAACAAATTAATGGAAAAGAAAAAGCACGTCTCGGTGCAGGCGTAGATTTAGCCTATGTTTGGCTAAACCCTGAACGCATCAGCACATTTAGTGTAGGAATTGGTGCTGGTGAGAGAATGAAAAATGGTCGTGGAGAAGTAATTGAAAAAACTGAACCAACGATTCAATTCTCTTATACATTAAGTTTTGGTTTGTAAGTGCTGTACTGATTGTTTAGCCCACAAGCCATAATCTACTAATAATTTTGAGAGTCATGCATGTTTGATTACGTCAATGAATTGTGGCAGATTTTCCTCGCTCGCCCAGATTTTTGGGCAGTTCTGAGTATTATTCCAGTAACCGCTTTTGTGACATGGGCGCATGTGTGGATGGCTTTAAAAATGGTATTTTACCCAATTACTTTTTGGGGATTCCATTTAGGTCCATTACCCGTAGGCTGGCAAGGAATTGTACCTCGTAAAGCAGGGCGTATTTCAGGCATCATTACTGACAATACATTATCTAAGTTAGGCTCATTGCGAGAGTTTTTAGAGGCAATGGACCCCGAAGACATGGCGATGATCATTGGTGAGCAAGTCGGTTTCGAGCTTGAACACCTCATTGACGAAGTCATGATTGATCGTAATGCGGTTTTATGGGAAAACCTACCTTATTCGATTAAACGTCGTATTTATGCTCAAGCACATAAACAATTACCAAATACCTTAAAAGAACTTGTGACTGAGCTGACCATGAACGTCGAGTCACTTGTTGATATGCGAGAAATGGTTGTTCGCCAAATGGAAGGTGATCGCCGTTTGATGGTACGAATGTTCTTAAAGGTTGGTCAAAAAGAAATCAATTTTATTTGGCATATCAGCGCATTGATTGGTATGTTCTTTGGTATTTTCCAAATGATCGTTTGGTTTGTGGTGCCATGGCATTGGACTGTACCTTTTTGGGCTGCGATTTGGGGTTTCTTAACCAACTGGATTGCAATTTGGATGGTATTCAATCCTATTGAACCTCACTATATTCGATATCCTCAGATATTCCGTCTGACTAAAGATCGTAAATTCCCTTGGATTGTCCCAGTCTTGAAGATCGGTACATATAACGTTCAAGGTGCATTTATGAAACGTCAAGAAGAAGTTTCTGATGTGTTTGCTAGTGTGGTGACGGAAGACCTTATTACGCTTAAATCGATCATGACAGAAATGATGTATGGGACGAAGAAAGATAAAACTCGTCGAATTGTCAAGCGTCATATCAATGAAATCATGGAAACCCCATTAGTCAGAACATCATTACAGTTATCATTAGGTCCAAGAGAATATGCTAGACTCAAGACCGACTTGATTGATCGCTCAATTGAAATTACCATGGGGCCTGTATGTGATCCTGCATTAAATGCAAGCCGTGCACAGAAAATCTTTCAAATGTTTAGAGATCGTATTCGTGAGCTAACACCGAAAGAGTTCCAAAACTTATTGCGTCCTGCGTTTCAGGAAGATGAGTGGATTTTAATTGTGTTGGGTGGTGTGACTGGTTTTTTAGCAGGTTTAATCCATTTATTTGTTGCTTTCTTATAATTAATTTGATGTTGGTTGAGCAATAAGTCTGTATGATATTGCTCAATTTAAGATTTATTGTTTTTAAATGAGGATGTTCTTTATGCGCATTATTTTACTCGGACCACCTGGGGCAGGAAAAGGTACTCAAGCTCAGTTGATCTGTAAGCGCTACAATATCCCACAAATTTCAACCGGTGATATGCTCCGTGCTGCAATTCGTGAAGGTACTGAACTTGGCTTAAAAGCGAAAAGCGTTATGGAGTCAGGTGGTTTAGTATCCGATGAATTGATCATTGGTCTGGTGAAAGAGCGTATTGCTCAACCTGATTGCGCTAACGGTTGTATTTTTGACGGTTTTCCACGTACGATTCCACAAGCTGAGGCATTAGAAACAGCAGGAATCTCTATTGATCACGTGATTGAAATTGATGTTCCTGATGAGGAAATTGTTCAACGACTTTCTGGTCGTCGTCAGCACCCAGCATCTGGCCGCGTATATCACTTAGTTTACAATCCACCTAAAGTGGAAGGTAAGGATGATGAAACTGGCGAAGACCTAGTACAACGTCCTGATGATCAAGAAGAAACAATCCGTAAGCGTTTAGCTTCTTACCATAGTGAAACTGAGCAATTGGTTGGCTTCTATCAAGGTCGTGCTGCTTCAGGCGAAAATGCACCGACTTACGATAAGTTGAATGGCTTGCGTGCGATTGATGAAGTTCAAAAAGATCTTTTTGCTATTTTAGATAAATAATCTAAACAGCAAATTTAAAAGAGCTCTTTAAATAGGGCTCTTTTTATTTTGGAGAGGTAAATGTTGAAGTTTGTTCTTATCCTTGTCGTTATTTTAAGTGTTTTACTGTTACTTTTTCTATTATACCAAAGTCAAAAAATGCTACGTCATGTGCAGAAACAGCAGGCGATTGAAAATAAAAAATATGGCAAGCCACGTCAGTTACACCCAAAATTACAGCAGACTAAAAAAGATCAGGATTAATGTATTTCTTTGAGTTTGATGGGCTTTGTCGCTCCAAACTCAAAACGATCTTTCCAATTACAGACATCGGCTACGATACATTCACCACATTTCGGTTTACGTGCGATGCAACAGTAACGACCATGTAAAATAAGCCAATGATGTGCATCAACAATGAATTCTTTTGGAATAACTTTGATGAGTCGATGTTCTACTTCTAGAACATTTTTTCCTATCGCAAGTCCAGTGCGATTACCGACACGAAAGATATGCGTATCGACCGCCATAGTTGGATGACCGAAAGCTGTATTCAAAACAACATTCGCTGTTTTTCGACCAACACCAGGAAGTGCTTCGAGTTCTTTACGTGTTTCTGGAATATTTCCTTGATATTGATCAACTAAAATTTGACAGGTTTTAATGACGTTTTCAGCTTTAGAGTTATACAGTCCGATGGTTTTAATATAACTCTTTAATCCTTCAACACCGAGATTTAGAATGGATTGTGCTGTATTGGCAATAGGATAAAGTTTATCAGTTGCTTTATTGACACTCACATCAGTGGCTTGGGCTGAAAGCATAACTGCAATCAATAACTCAAAAGGAGATGAGTAATTGAGTTCAGTTTGTGGAGTCGGTCTTTGTTCTCGTAAGCGCTCGAAGAAAGTCTGAACTTGCTTCTTAGTCATATTTTTACTCGACATTTAGACCTCCTGTAATTCTTTTAATTGTGTTTGTAGGGCATCAAGTTGTGCTTGCTTTTGCGGATCAAGTCGAACACTTAATTGTTTCTCCAGTTTTTTGATTTGAGTTCGTATTTTGGCGAGCTCAATAGTAGTTTTAGCATCTTGTGCGCTATGGTCTTTTGCTTTTTCAGCTAATGTTATAGTCGGAACATTTTTCAAAGCCTGTGAAAATTGTGCGAAAAATTCAGTGTCAATTTCGGCTCTAACTACAGGACCTTTGCGGTCGATACGACGTTTTTCTTCACGTTGAATATGTGCGTAGTAACGCTGACGAAGATTATCCTGCTCGTTAATACGTTGATCCTCAGTGGGAATGGGATTGTTATCAGGGACTAGGTCAATACAATCAACAGGACAAGGAGGGATGCAGAGCTCACAACCTGTACACAAATCTGTCAGAATCGTGTGCATAAGCTTACCACTTCCGATAATTGCATCAACAGGACAAGCACTGATGCACTTGGTACAACCAATGCATTCATCTTCGCGAATAATGGCTTTCATTTGCTGAGGACGACCATCATCTTGGATATCCCAAACACTCGATTCAGCTATTAAACGTGGTCGCTCAAGTAACAGAGCGAGTGCATCCGCTACAGGTTGCCCGCCGGGTACACATTTGTTTGCTGCTTCACCCTCGCTAATCGACTTTGCATATGGCAAACACCCATCACGGTGTCCACATAAACCACATTGTGTTTGAGGCAGTAATTGGTCTATTTGAACGATAAGAGAGACTTGCTGATCAGAAAGTAACATAGAAGCAGTGAGGTGAAAGTAAGAGCAGAAATGAATTATAACAAATAATCCTTTATTTAGAGACTGTGGATTTATTTAAACACCGAGCAGCAGTTTTTTGATGTTTTAAGATAGTGCTAAATATGTATTATTTTGGTGCTTTATTAAATTTTTTGATTTTAATTTTGTTTATTTAGTTGATTGTTCATATATTTATGTGCGTATTTATAAAATAAATAATGAGTATTTAATATTGTAAGTTTATGAAATAAATAATTTTATATTTTTGTGGATAGAAAACTAACGTCTCTTGGATAGTAATTTATGGTTGTTTTATGAGATATTCTATTTTAGTGCAAAATTAGCACTAATTTGAATCATTGACTCGGGGGTGAGTGTTGAAATACGGTAGCTTAAATGAATTCTTGGATTACGTGAAACGCAGAGATCCTCATCAACCAGAATTTCTACAAGCTGTAGAAGAAGTTATGATGAGCCTGTGGCCATTTATCCAGAAAAACCCTAAGTATGCACAATACGGTTTACTTGAACGACTGATTGAACCTGAACGCGTGATTCAATTTCGTGTTTCTTGGATGGATGACCAAGGTCAAACTCATGTAAATCGTGCTTTTCGAGTTCAATATAATTCAGCGATTGGTCCTTTTAAAGGTGGGATGAGATTTCATCCTTCAGTTAATTTATCGATTTTAAAGTTTTTGGGATTTGAGCAAACTTTCAAAAATGCACTTACAACTTTACCGATGGGTGGTGGTAAAGGTGGTTCAGATTTTGATCCAAAAGGAAAATCTGAAGCCGAGGTGATGCGCTTTTGCCAAGCCTTGATGATTGAGTTATATCGACATTTAGGTGCAAATACAGATGTTCCTGCGGGGGATATCGGTGTAGGCGGGCGAGAGGTCGGTTACATGGCTGGCATGATGAAAAAGTTGAGTAACGATACTGCATGTGTTTTTACTGGGAAGGGAATTTCCTTTGGCGGTAGTCTTATGCGCCCAGAAGCAACAGGCTATGGAACAGTTTACTTTGCTGCAGAAATGTTGAAAACACGTGGTGAAAGTTTTGATGGCAAAACAGTATCAATTTCAGGTTCTGGTAACGTAGCTCAATATGCTGCTGAAAAAGCCATGTTCCTCGGTGCAAAAGTCGTAACTTTATCGGATTCAAATGGAACGGTTTATGTTAAGAACGGTTTTACAGATGAATTACTTGCAGAAGTAATGGAACTTAAAAATGTTCAGCGTGGGCGCATTTCTGAGTTTGCTTCAAAGCATGGTTTTGAGTATTTTGAAGGTCAGACGCCTTGGCATATTGCTGTCGATATTGCTCTACCATGCGCTACACAAAATGAATTAACGGGTGCTGATGCTGATAATTTATTAGCGAATGGCGTCATCTGTGTAGCTGAAGGTGCAAACATGCCTTCTACCTTAGAAGCCGTCGAAAAATTTATTGCAGCGAAGATTCTTTATGCTCCTGGTAAAGCCTCAAATGCTGGTGGAGTTGCAACGTCAGGTCTTGAGATGTCACAAAATGCTCTTCGTTTTGGTTGGACACATGGTGAGGTTGATGAAAGGCTTCATGCGATTATGAAAGACATTCACGCAAACTGCTTACGATATGGTACTCAAGAAGATGGTACTGTGAACTATGTCGATGGTGCAAATATCGCTGGTTTTGTGAAAGTAGCAGATGCAATTCTGGCTCAAGGGATTTATTAATCTTTGAACAAAAAAATCCGATGCATCTGCATCGGATTTTTTGACTGAAATTATGATTATTTAACGATTTCTTGTTCAACAACCATATCTAATACATCAGCAAGACTTGACTGATCCGCTGCCGGATTTTTTATTTCAAAACGTTTTACACGTACGATCACGCGTTGCTTAGGATTGTGTTCAAACCCTTCGATTTGACCATAGTATAAAGACCAGCTTTTATCAGTATATGTTTTGATACCTTTTTCGTCGTATTTTACTTCACGTACTTGCATACAAGTTTGTGGTGCAACGCCTGTACATGATTTAGTTTCAGGTGAGATTTCTAAAAATACGGTTTTAGGCTCTGATTGATATTTAGTTTCAGGTGTCATTTTACCGATGAAATTATATTTT
The DNA here is from genome assembly GCF_015351505.1 of Acinetobacter sp. SK-43. Lineage (NCBI taxonomy): Bacteria > Pseudomonadati > Pseudomonadota > Gammaproteobacteria > Moraxellales > Moraxellaceae > Acinetobacter > Acinetobacter sp. SK-43. The sequence goes on along the minus strand of NZ_JADKPY010000073.1, from coordinate 6,230 downwards.
TGACCTTTAGCATCTGTAAGCGTCAAAGTCGGTTCGTGTAAGTTTGTAGTATTCACTTCAAAAGAGATTTGACGTTTTTGTAATAATTCACCTGCAAACTTCTCTTGCTGCATCAGTGCTGGTTCACATGCCATCATCGTTGATGCGCCATCACCTGTCACGATCAAACCATTCTCGACTTTCCAAGATGTATTTAAGCGGTTACAGCCTGTATCTACTGATAAGCGATCATTATTTAAGAATGTTAGAACGATAGGTTTTTGTGTATTTGTCGGCTGGTACGACCATGTGTAATTGCTTAATACATTTGCATTCACAATTTTAGTTCCTGTAAATACATGTTTTTGCCCTTTGCTGTCTGTTACAGTCAGGATTGCTTGATCATTGCTTGTACTAAGTGAAAAAGGTACTTTCTTTTCGCTAAAAATATCAGATGACAAACGCTCTTGTTGCATTAAATCATCAGCACACGCCATCATGGTTGAAACAAGAGGTGAGGTGACAATTTTGTTGCCTTCAACTTTCCAAGTTCCACCTTGATTATTACAACCTGTTTGAATCGTTACTCTTTGATCAGCGTTAAATGAAAGCACTAATGGTTTTGAAGCTGTAGAACCTTGATAAGTCCAATTATATTCAGTTAGATTTTTTTCAGCATTTGAATTGATTTGAGAAACTACACCGTCAGTTACATTTTGTACTGTTTGACAAGCCATCAAAGAAAGAGGAAGTAGAGCAAAAACTAAATATTTAATTTTCATCGTTAAAACAACAGTTAATAAATCACAGCCTTAAGCTTAAAGTATTCTTAAAAAAGAAAATGTAATCCAGTTAGCGGTTAAGTTTGTTAAATGTATCTGATTGTAATTTTTAGAAAAGCATAATAGATACTGAGGTTTAAACGAAATTGTTAAACCTCGATTTAAATATTTGGTAAATAATCAGCCTCAGTCGAAACGATAAATATCCATGCCAAGTGAGCCCATCGAGAAACTACTGTGCACGATATTAAATCGATGACCTGTGCCCATAGCGAAAAAAAGTGGGGCGAAATGCTCAAGCGTAGGGTGGTTACGTTCTACAAATGGCAATGTAGGCCAATCAAGGACAGCATCAAAATTTTGATGTTGGAGTCGATTGACGACAGTATTTCTAAAAGTACTAGCCCAAGTGGGAACTTGTGCATCTGTATGCCATGACAACTCAGCCAAATTGTGCGTTATGCTTCCTGATCCGATTAATAAAATCTGTTGTTCACGCAGGGGAGATAAAGCTTGTCCAATCTTGTAAATTTCTTCTGCATTCATTTTTGTTGGCAGTGAAATTTCTATCACTGGAATATCTGCATCTGGATACATATGTAATAAAGGCATCCATACACCGTGATCACGAGGACGTGTGCTATTGGCATGTGCCTGAATACCAGCTTCTGCAAACATGGATAATATTTTTTCAGCAATTGTTGGTGATCCTGGTGCTGGATAGCGAATTTCATAAAGCTCTTTAGGAAAACCTCTAAAGTCATGCCAAGTATCTGGTCGAGTGGCAATATTGACTTCAAGAACTTGACTTTCCCAGTGTGCAGACATGACAACAATCGCTTGTGGCTCAGGTAAGTTGATACTCAAGCGATGTAGTGCAGGACCAACCTGCTCTGGATCTAGTGCAAGCATAGGCGAACCGTGGGAGATAAATAAGCCTGGTAAAGTTTGCACATTCATAATGGGGCACCTGATCGAAATTACCTATTTATCCTGACAAAAACATCAAGACAATGATAGCGGATTAAACTCAACAGATTGTTCTATAATCAGAACAACCACATTCAACGTTAAGCACGATGGTAGGGATGATTATGGTTAATGCTCATGGCTCTATACAATTGTTCAATTAACAAGATTCGAACCATTGGGTGAGGCATCGTTAATTTAGATAAAGACCAATGCCATGCTGCTGCTTTGCGTACTGCATCAGAATGTCCGTCAGGCCCTCCAATTGCGAGTGCAATATCGTTACCATCAAGCATCCATTGTTTCATGGTATCGGCAAGCTTTTCTGTACTAAGTTCTCTGCCACCGACTTCCAGTGCAATTAGGGTTTCATTAGGTTTGAGCGCATTTAAGATACTCTCACCTTCGATTTGACAATATTTTAAAATATCTGCTTCTGAATCATTTTTACCACGTTTAGCCATAGGTAATTCAATGACTTGGGTTTGAACGAAAGGCTGAATTCGTTTGAAATAATCCTCAAACCCAGTGAGAACCCATGCAGGCATTTTTTGCCCAATAGTCAGAATACGAATCTTCATAAAATTTAAAGGTAAAAATAATTTATGCGGATTATAAACTGAGTCGAAGTTGCTAGGTAATTTAGATCTAAGTAATAGCTGTAATAAAAACTAAAAAAAGAAAATTTATACTCGCCATAAAAAACGCAGCTCAAAATGTGTATGAGCTGCGATCAAAGTGCCTTCCGTCTGGAGTTCAGAGGGCACTAAAAATTAGTTTTAGAGTCAATGTTAGCCTTTATTTTTATCGACTCTATTTTATTATGCAATAAATTGGTTGTTTTTCAATCAAATTATGTAACAAAAAAAGAGAGCCGAAGCTCTCTCTTTAATCATGATCTTTACATCAATGACGTGCAGCTTTTGCATCTTCAACTGGTTTAACAATTGGTGTCTTAGGCAATGGCTTTGGTGTATCTGTCAACGCCAAAGGTAAGATTTCATCAATGCTTTTCACAGCTTTGATTTCTAAACCTTCTTTTACGTTATCAGGTATTTCAGCCAAGTCACGGACATTGTCTTGTGGAATAAATACAAGTTTGATTCCACCACGGTGAGCTGCTAAAAGTTTTTCTTTTAAGCCGCCAATACGTAATGCGCGACCGCCTAAGCTAGTTTCACCTGTCATCGCAATATCAGGGCGAATTGCGATACCAGTAAACGCTGACACTAGCGCTGTAGTCAAAGCTAAACCTGCCGATGGACCATCTTTTGGTGTCGCGCCTTCTGGTAAGTGGACATGGACATCAGTTTCATCGAAACGTGATGCTTCAATACCCAACTCATCAGCACGAGTACGAACAACTGTCATCGCAGTGGTAATTGACTCTTTCATTACATCACCGAGCGAACCCGTAGTAATGAATTTCCCTTTACCTTTTACAGCTGCGACTTCAATAGTCAATAACTCACCACCAACAGATGTCCAAGCCAAGCCATTTACACGACCTACTTGGGCTTCATCTTCTGCGATACCAAAGTCAAACTTATGTGGACCTAAGTATTCAGGAAGATTTGCCGATGTCACATCAAGCTGTAAGTTTTTAGATTTTTTGCTGACTGCTTCTTTAACAACTTTACGTGCAATTTTAGACACTTCACGCTCTAAACTACGTACACCAGCTTCACGTGTATAACGTTGCACGATGTCACGAATCGCTTCTTCATGAATTGTTAATTCTTTTGCACGTAAACCATTGTTCTTGATTGCTTTCGGAACAAGGTAGCGTTCAGCAATATTTACTTTTTCATCTTCGGTATAACCCGGTAAACGAATGACTTCCATACGATCCAGCAAAGCTTCAGGAATATTCATGCTGTTAGCTGTACAGATGAACATTACTTCTGAAAGATCAAGATCAAGATCTAAATAATGATCGTTGAACTTGCTATTTTGTGATGGATCTAATACTTCAAGTAATGCAGAAGCAGGATCGCCACGATAGTCTTGTGCCATCTTGTCAATTTCATCGAGCAAGAATAATGGATTCTTCACACCGACTTTTGTTAAAGACTGGACAATTTTACCTGGCATCGCACCGATGTAAGTACGACGATGACCACGAATCTCAGCTTCATCACGCACGCCACCTAGCGCCATACGTACAAACTCACGACCTGTTGCTTTAGCGACCGATTCACCTAGTGAGGTTTTACCTACACCTGGAGGACCAACTAGACAAAGAATAGGACCACGGAGTTTTTTCACACGTGATTGAACAGCAAGGTATTCAACAATGCGATCTTTAACGTCATCAAGACCGTAATGATCTGCATCCAGAATTTCTTGTGCTTTTGCCAAGTTAATGCTGACTTTGCTTGCCTTGTTCCAAGGTGTATCTAGAATCACTTCTAAATAGTTGCGAACAACTGCCGCTTCACTTGAAGCAGGTTGCATTGCTTTGAGTTTACGAAACTCAGCTTCAGCTTTTTTACGTACATGTTCAGGTAAGTCAGCTTCAACAAGACGCTTCTCAATCTCAGCAACATCATCCTCAGCACCGCCGTTCATATCAGACAGTTCACGTTGAATGACTTTCATTTTTTCATTTAGAAAGTATTCACGTTGGTTTTTTTCCATCTGACGTTTTACGCTGTCGTGTAGGGTTTGTTCAATTTGCTGTTCAGCAGATTGATTCATCAAATAACCCATCAACTCTTGTAAATGTGCCTCGAACTCATCGTGCTCTAAAAATTTCTGTTTAACTTCGATATTTAAAGGCACACGAGTTGCAACGAAGAACATCAATTGCAGAAGATCTTCGATCTTGTTTGCTGCCGCAACAAGTTCTCGTGCATTACGAAGTTTAGCTTCAGCATATTGAGCAAAGAGTGTGCGTAATTCATTTAAGCGAGTTTCTTTACTTTCTTGATCCAATTCCACTGTCATTGGGCTTAAATGATGTTCAGCAGTCAGATACTCTTCACCATCAATGATACGCTCTAGCTTCGAACGATGTAGTCCTTCAATCAATACTTTAATGCAGTTTTCATCATTCTCATGATTGACCACTTGAACGATTTTAGCCACAGTTCCGTACTGATACAGATTATCGTGATCAATTTCTTCTGTAAGCGAATCTTTTTGCGCAACTACAAATACTAAATTGTCACCGTTACGAGCCACATCCACTGCATTGATCGATTTTTCACGACCCACGAATAGCGCAATTTGCATGTGTGGATAGACCACAACATCACGCAATGCTAATAGTGGTAATACACTTGGAACCTGTGGCTCTAAGCTTGTTTCATTATTTAAAATATATTCAGACATGGGCACTCCTAATGAGTGACAACGGTGTTGCCATGTTTTTATAGTGATGTGCATTTCAAAAATTACAAGGGTTTTAGAGTAGAAAATATAAAAAAAGACAAAATTAGTTGGTTTTAATATTCAAATAACCCTAAAAATAATGTTTGTGAGATGGTGTGATGAGTGCATCAAGTGGTTGGTCCCAGATGTTGCGGTGTAAAGTTTCTTCAATATATTGAAAATCATGTGCTATCCCTAAACGAAAGGGAAAATGGCGGGCTGATGCAAGAGTACGGTCATAGAATCCGCCACCCATACCAATTCGAGTACCATGATGATCACAAGCGAGTAGGGGCATGATCAAAAGATCCAACTTTGAAACATGATGTCCACGACTAGCCATTGGTTCTTTCATACCCAAAGGATGATGGGAAAAGCGTTTGTTTTTATATTGTTGGAGATTGATTTTTACCCAGACTAAATTCTGATTCATGTTGCAAATCATGGGTAAATAAACATCTTTGTGATGTTGGAAACAAAGTTGAATAATTTTTTGAGTACGTATTTCCCCAAATGCATCTAGGTACAGACCAATTTTTTGAGACGTTTTAAATTGTGGGGTGTTTTTAAGACTGTTTAAGACCTGATGTTCGTTTTTTTTATGTTGTGAAATACTGACATTTTTACGTTTTCGACGAATGTCACTGCGCAGAGATTTCAGATGATCTTTCATAGATGCCACAACAATTTTAATTACTGTAAATCTTACTTGATTTGATCCCTATATTTAATCAGATTGCTCATCTAAATATTTTTTATGTCTGGAAAAGCTTCCACGCATTTTTTTTAAAGTGCTCCTCAAGATGCCTTAAGTCACTCTATGAATTTTTTTGGTAAAAATCTTATTTAGAGTTTACTGAATAGTCTAAATTAAGCTAATGCATAAATTCTTATTTCTTTATGAAAATATTGAATAAGAACAATGCTTTTTTGAACATGTGAACCGTACCGGGTTTGTCGGAGACTTTTTATTTAAGTTAGGCCACCTGACCTAACTGATTAATTTTATCATAGTAGATTGCTTCAAACTCAAAAGGCGACACATAACCCAGTGCACTGTGTACACGCTTTTTATTGAACCAATCTACCCAGTTTAGTGTCGCAAGTTGTACATCTGCTAAACCT